>JALHOX010000066.1:0-11325 GCA_022842805.1 Phycisphaerae bacterium
GAGCGATACGCGGCGGCGAAGGCCAAGCTGTTCGAGCTGCTGCCGGCCGATGGAGCCGCGGTCATCAACCGCGATGCCGACTACGCCGATCGCATGGTGCGCGATTGCAAGGCCCGCGTGGTGCGCTTCAGCCTGCGGCAGTCGGCCGAGATATCGGCCAAGATCATGAACGAAAGCGTCGACGGCACGCGCTTCAAGCTCCGGATCGCGGGCCGCGAGCATCGCCTGTCGAACTCGATGATCGGCGAACACAACGTCTATAACGCCTGCGCCGCGGCGGGGCTGGCGCACGCGATCGGCGTGGCCGACGAGCAGATCGTGGCGGGCTTGTCTTCGCTGCGGCGGGTGCCGGGCCGGCTCGAGGCGGTGGAGTCGGACGCGCCGGGCAAGATCTTCGTCGATTATGCCCACACCGATGACGCGCTGCTCAACGTTTTGCGCGTCGTCAAGCCGCTGGCGCGGCGACGGATCGTGGTGGTCTTCGGCTGCGGCGGCGATCGAGATCGCACCAAGCGGCCGCGGATGGCCGCAGTCGCGGCGCAGTTCGCCGACGCGATCATCGTCACCAGCGACAACCCGCGCACGGAAGATCCGCTGGCGATCATCAAGGAAATCAACGCGGGCTTTCCGCCGGAAGCGCGGCGACGGGTGATGATCGAGCCCGATCGGCGCAAGGCGATTCATGGCGCGGTGTCGACGCTGTCCGCGGGCGACATTCTGGTCATCGCCGGCAAGGGCCACGAGAACTACCAGATCATCGGCACGAATCGTCTGGAATTCGACGACGTCGCCGAGGCCCGCGCGGCCGCCTCGCGCGGGCAGACGGAGGCCGGTCGTGCGGCGAACGCCGAACCGGCAGGAGCGAAGCAGGCTTGATCACGCTGGCACTCGACGAGGTCGTTTCCGCGATCGGGGGGCAGCCGACGACGCGCGTCCGCGCGATGGCGGTGCAGTCGGTCAGCACCGACTCGCGCACCACGGCGCCCGATTCGGTCTTTTTCGCACTCTCCGGCGAAAACTTTGACGGCCACCAGTTCATTCGGGCGGCCTTTGAGCGCGGGGCGCTGGCGGCGGTCGTGGAGCGCGGTCGCTTTGTCGCCTGCGAGCGCGACGCGGCAGATTGGCTCAATCGCGGACGCACGCTGGTCGCCGTCGATTCACCGCTGGAGGCGCTCGGGCGGCTGGCCCATTTTCATCGCAAACAGCTTGCGGCAGATGTGATCGCGGTCGTGGGCAGCAATGGCAAGACCACGACCAAGATGATGATCGACCATGTGCTGAAGAGCCGGCGAAGCGGCGTTTGCAGCCCGAAAAGCTTTAACAACGCCATCGGCGTACCGATCACGCTCTTCAGCGCAGCGGCGGCCGATGAATATGTCGTGGTCGAAATCGGCACCAATCACCCCGGCGAGGTCGCGGCGCTGGGGCGTATCGCCGAGCCGCAGATTGCGGTCATCACCAGCATCGGCGAAGAGCATCTCGAGGGGCTGCGCGACCTGCGCGGCGTCGCGACCGAGGAGTGCTCGATTCTGCCTTGCGTGCGCAGCGGCGGATTTGCAGCGGTGAACCTCGACGCACCTCATCTGCGCGAGTTTCTCGTCGACGGCGTCTGCGCTTGGGTCGGCTACGGCGAAGCGGCGGACGCGGCGCTGCGCGTCACCGACGTGCGACAAAGCCCGAGCGGCCTCGCCTTTCGCATCAACGGCAAATTTGAGTATCAACTGCCCGTGTTCGGCGCGCATAACGCGTGGAACGCGGCGGCGGCGATCGCGGTCGCCAGGCGGCTGGGGCTGGATCATGACGCGATCGCTCATGAGCTGGCCGGCTTTCGCGGACCGCCGATGCGCGGCGAGTGGATCGACGTCGCCGGCGTCAGCGTGTTGAACGACGCCTACAACGCGAACCCCGCCAGCATGGCGGCGGCGCTCGATTCGCTGGACGCGATCGCGGGCGAGCGGCGCCGGTTCGTCGTGCTGGGCGAGATGCGCGAACTGGGCGACTCGTCGCCGCGGTGCCACGAGGCCATCGCCCGGCGCGCGGCGCAGGTCCGTTGCGAGGCGCTTGTGCTGGTCGGGGCGGCGGCGAAGATGATGGCGCCTGCCGCGCGAGCAGCGCAACCCGCGGCGAAGACGATCATCGAATGTGCCGACGCCGCATCGGCCGGACGGTTCCTGGCCGAGGCGGCCGAGCCGGGAGATATGGTGCTGCTAAAGGCCTCGCGAGGCGTGCGGCTGGAAGCGGCGCTCGACGCGTGGCGGGCGGCCCTGGCCTCCGGCAGCACTCAACCGACATCCCCGATCGCGGCGGCGTGAGACGATGCTCTATTGGCTTTTTCGAACCTGGACCGACAAGCCCTACGCCCCGGCGAGCCCGCTCTTCCGGGCCGTAATCGCCGTCATGCTGGCGTTTCTGATCGTCTGGGCGCTCGGGCCGACCGTGATCCGCATGCTCAAGCGGCTCAAGATCGGCGATCAGGCCGAGTTTGATCATGAAAATCTCAATCGTCTAACCGAGGGCAAGCGGAATACGCCGACGATGGGCGGCGTATTGATCTCGTTTGCAATCTTCGTCTCGGTGCTTCTGCTCGCCGACCTGGGGAATTTTTACGTGCGCATGGGGCTCGTCTGCCTCGTTGCGCTGGTGGTCATCGGCGCGTTCGATGATTACCTAAAGCTGACGCGAGATCGACGCACTGGCACGCGTGATGGTTTGCGCACGTGGGAAAAGCTGATGTGCCAGATCGCGCTCGGCGCGTTGCTGGCCATTTTCGTCGGCAATGAGGGCAGCGCGATCGCAGAGGCCGAGCGATTTACCGATCCTGCAAAACCTTACAGCCCCTATTTCAACGTGCTGAGCTTGCCGTTCTACAAGGGCGAGCCGATCGGTCCGGCGTTCGAAGTCGATGGACGCACCTACGGGCCTTTCTACGGCGTGCGTCTGCCGACCGCGGTTTTTGCGATTCTGACGGTGCTCGTGATTGCGGGCACATCGAATGCGGTGAACCTGACCGACGGCATGGACGGCCTCGCGAGCGGCTGCATGGCGCTGACGTCGTTTACGTTCATGATCCTCGCGACGGTGGTGGGCAGCGCGGAACTCGCCGCGCGGCTGCTGTTTTTTCACATTAGCGGGGCCGATGAACTGGCGATTCTCTGCGGCGCGATCACCGGGGCGTGCCTTGGCTTCCTCTGGTACAACGGCTATCCGGCCCAAGTTTTCATGGGCGACACCGGTTCGCTGCCGCTGGGCGGGCTGATCGGCTATGTCGCGGTGGTGACGCGGCTGGAGCTCATGTTGATTCTCGTCGGCGGCGTCTTTGTGCTGGAGGCCGTCTCGGTGCTGATTCAAATTAACTACTTCCGCTGGACCGGCGGTAAGCGTTTCTTCCGCTGTGCGCCGGTGCATCACCACTTTCACCTCGGCGGCTGGTCGGAGACGCAGGTGGTGATGCGCTTCTGGCTGCTGGCGGCGCTCTGCTCGGTCTTTGCGCTGGCCACGATCAAACTTCGCTAGGGACCATGTCGCGCGACGCTATCACCATTGAGAATGACGACGGATTGCTGGCGATCGCCGGCCACCGGCCGCTCCTCTTTGATCACGGCATCGTGCTGATCGTCGGCATGTTGATGACGATCGGCGTGGTGATGGTTTATTCCGCCGCCGTCAGCCTCGATCAGCCGGTCTTCGACCTGAGCAACTGGCATCGCACGCCGCTGCGGCAGGGGGCGTTTGCGGCGCTTGGGCTGCTGACGATGGTCATCGTGGCCCAGCTCGACTATCGCACGCTCAGCAACGACACGCTGACGGGGCGGCGGCTGGCGTGGCTGGTTTGGTTGATGAGCGCTGTGCTGCTGGTGGTCGTGCTGATTCCCGGCGTCGGCTCGACGCAGCTCGGCGCGACGCGCTGGCTGCGCGTATCGCTCGGGCCGATCGACGCCAGCTTTCAGCCCGGCGAATTCGCTAAGGTGGGCATGATCATCTGGCTCGCCGCGGTGCTGACGCGCGGCGGGCTTGAACTGGGCACATGGGCCGGCGGCTTTCGTTCGATTTCGATCGCGAGCGCCGCGCTGATCGGCCTGACCGCGATTGAGGACTACGGCACCGGCGCGCTGATGGGCGTGGTCTTTCTGACGCTGCTGTGGCAGGCCCGTGCCCGCTGGTGGCAGGTGTTGCTGATTATCACGGTCGGTGCGGTGCTCGGCGCCGGATTCATCTACTACAAGTGGTATCGCGTGCAGCGTCTGCTGACCTGGTTCGACAAAGACGCCGACGCCAGCGGGGCCGCGTATCAGGTGAATCAGGCCCTGATGGCGATCGGCTCGGGCGGCTGGTGGGGCGTCGGCCTCGGCGCCGGGGTGCAGAAGCACGGCTATTTGCCGCAGGCGCACAACGATTTCATCCTCGCGATCATCTGCGAGGAACTGGGCGCGGTCGGCGGAATGTTCGTGGCGCTGCTGTTCCTGATGCTGCTGATCCGCGGCTGGTGGATCGCGGCCAATGCGCCCGACGCACTGGGCCGGCTGCTCGCCAGCGGCCTCACGACTTTGATTTGCCTGCAAGCGGCGTTCAACATCGCGGTCGTCACCAACAGCGTGCCGACCAAAGGCATCTCGCTGCCCTTCGTCTCGGCCGGCGGCTCGGGCGTGCTGTTTCTGGGCGTGGCGGCGGGGCTATTGGCATCGGTGGGCGGCGCGGCGCTGCGCGATTCTCATGAGCGCTGGCTCGAGCGACGGGCCGCCGCGCGCGACTGACGACTGACCAGCCGCGCGTTCAGCCCGCCCGTCGAACGATCCGTCGCGGGCGATCATCTCTGAGGCTGGCCGATTGCCCTTTAGCGGTGCGTCATCGAGCGTGCTGCGAGCAGCAACGCACCGAGCATGAGCGAGAATGTTGGCGGCTCCGGAATCAGCAGCCAGGACGACAACGTCGCACGGGCGTAGTATCCGCCGGCCTGGGTAGACGCGATGAACTCATATACGTCGGGCTGCAGGATCCCGTCGACGCGGACCGGGTTCGGCCATGGCGGCGGCAGGTCGTAATTCCAGATGATCGCGACGGCTTGCCCGCTCGACGGATACTCGCCGCCGCGCCAGAGGATTGTCCAGTAGTTTCCGTCGGGTGAGGCGCTCGCGTCGTTATAGAGCGTGAACTCGCGCGGTTCGCTTACCGAAAAGCGGATCCGGCAGTCGGACGTTGCGAGGAATGAGTCGCCGGCTTCCGCCGTCAGCCCCGCAAAAAAGCCCTCCGGCTCGGTCAACAGCTCGGAGCTCTGCGTGGCGAGGGCGATGCCTCCGGGGTCGGGCAACGGGCCGGCCAGCGCGACCGACGCCCGAAACGGGGAAAAGTCTGGCGACGTCACCCCTTCGCTGGCCCACGGTGAATGAACGCTGACGGAGCGCTCCTGCGTTAGCCAGTTCACAGGTGCGGCGATTGATACGCCGGTGACGATCGCGACGATTGTCAGCCATTTGGTGGGGTGGATCGAGGGGTAATTTGACATGGGCGGACCTCCTATTGGCGACGGGGCCGCTCGATGAGTCACAAGCGAATCCCGCTTGCGCCAGAGGTGATACTAGCGCCCAATCGCGGCTCACGCACAGAACCGCCAATAAATGCGCACGCCACGAAGTTCGCGGTTGTGGAGGCGTTCCTCAGCTCGTCGGAGTTGCGACAGCGCGTCCCGTTTCGCCGCGTGTTCCCGCGCCGCGGACGATCGTCGGCTCGCGCGGGTCTAGCGCCGTCATCGGCAACCCCAGCTCCACCTCGCCGACCATCTTCCGTTCCCACTCTTTTTTGCTGTTCAAGAGCGAATGCATGACGCGCAGCGTGATCAGGCGGTCGGAGTGAGACGCGGCCGCGAAGCGGATCGAGGATTCGGGGGCCGGGCCGGGTGTGCCGTCGGGGTTGGGGCGCGGTGTGAAGAGTGCGTCGAGGTGTTCGCGGCGCATGAGGATCACGCGGAGCTTTTGTGTGCGAATGCCGCCGTATTTTTCGCAGGTGATGCCGAAGACAAAGCGGCCCTTTGCGACGGGGATATCGAGTGCGCGGCCGATGTAGGCGGCGGCGAAGCGCTCGGAGAGCACGTTTAGCACGGCCCGCTTCACGAAGTCCATGTCGTCGTCATTGCCGAGGCGCAGGAAGGGCTGCTTGACGGTTGTGCCGCGGGCGGCGGCCTCGACCAGTTGCACGCCGTAGTCGTTGAGCCAGACCTGGCGGGCGGTGTCTTCGAGCAGGGTGCGGAGCACCAGCACGCCGTCTTCGACGTAGTTGAGCGAGAAGTTGACCTGATGGAGGAACTGCTTGCGCTTCCAGAAATACCACGAGCGCACCCAGTAGAGGACGATGCCGCCCCAGGTGCCGACGAGGGCGAACCACTTCCAATTGGCGATTACGAAGTCGACGACGGGCTGAAGCCACTTCGGAATTTCCCACATCTGCGCCGGCCCCGATCGGGTGCGATTGCCCGCCATCGCGGGCCGAAAGCGCAGGATATCGCGCGGGCTTTGTGGAGGTGAAACGGTGGGGCGGTGAAACGGGGAGGCAGCGTTGGTGAGGCGACGTCTTAGGATTTCCAGGTCGCGACAAAACGCTCGTGAATTCGCGTCAGCACTTCGGGGATCACCTTCACGTCGCCGATAACGGGCATGAAATTGGTATCGCCGGTCCAACGCGGGACGATGTGCCAGTGCAGGTGGCCGGGCAGGCCGGCGCCGGCGCAGCTGCCGAGGTTGATGCCGACGTTGAAGCCCTCGCAGCGCAGCATCTCGCGCAGGCTGCGCGTGGCGTCGCGAATGCTGAGGATGATTTCGTTCAGGGTTTCATCGGGCAGGGCGGCCAACTCGCTCTGATGATCGAGCGGCGAAATCAGCAAATGGCCGGTGCTGTAGGGGAAGCGGTTGAGCACGCCGAAGCAGCGCGTGCGACGGAAGCACACCCAGTTCTTCGCGTCGGCGGCGGGGTCGTCGCGATAGGCGCAGAGGAAGCACGCGGCGCGGGCTTCCGTGATGTTGCCGAGATATTCGAGCCGCCAGGGCGCCCAGAGGTTTTGCTGGAATTCGGCCAAGGAGCGGCTCCGGCGAAATGTCAGCCGCGGGTCGTCGGCCGGGCGTTGTTGTAGGCCGCCGGCGCCGGCGGTAGGACGCGCACGCGGCGGGTCGTCTGATACTGCTTGCCGTCCGGCGTGGTCACGAGCAGGCCGAGCGTGTGATCGCCGCTGCGGTCGATGGTCTTTTGCCCGTTAATGCCGCTGGCGATGGGCTGGCCGTTGAGCGTCCAGCGGAAATTCGCGGCGCGGTGCCAATCGCGCGGACAATCGGCCCAGAAGCCCAGGTGCAACGGCTCGATGCCGATCGCCGAGGAAACGCGGATTGCCAGCGATTGGCTGGTCTCGGGCGACTCCGCCCGGAATTCGCGTGTCGGTGTCGGAGGACGCGGCGCGGGCTGGCGCGGCTGCGCGGTTTGCCGACCGGTGGGGGCGGGTTGACGCGGCGGGCGCGCGGTGGGCGGCGTGCGCGGGTTTGTGTTGGAGGCAAGCGGGCGCGAGCTTGCGCGCGGGGCCGCAGTGCTGGCGTAGTTGTTGTTATTCGGCGGGTTGGAAGAGGCGTTGATCGGAGCGCCGCCGGCGTCGTCATAGAGCGAGCGCTGCGCGTAATCACGATTTGGTGCGCGGGCGATGGGCTCGCGGCCGGCGCTGGTTGCCGGCGCTTTCCCGCCACGGGGCGGACGCGTATCGGCGCCGACGACGCGCGTATTGGCATCGCGAGCGGCCGCTTCGCGCGGCGAAACTGCAGGGCCGCGCTCCACCGCCTGATTGGCCGCGATCCTCGGGGACTGCGGCGGCGGCTTCGCTGTAACGGGCGGTGCGGCGCCCGGCCCGCGGGTGGGCGGCGCTGCGACGGGCGAATCGCCCTCGGCGGCCGCCGCCGGCTTCGGGCCGGCAACCGCGACCGGCGGAGACGCATTGGCTCCGCCCAGGAATGCCAGACCCTTTGAGTTGCCCGCCAGCGCCTGACGATTTGCCAGGACGGATGCGGAGCGCGAGGGCCTGACGTTTGCGACGCGGCCGAAGAAGTCGGCGGCGATGTCGGGCGTGCGAACGTGACCCAGGTCTTTCAGTTTGACCCAGCCGATGTTGCCGTAGCCGTACTTCTCATACCACTGCACGGCGGCCTGCGATTCCTCTTTGCAGATGCCCATGTCGTTTTGGGTGTACATCACGAGCACGGGCGTGTTGCGCGAACGGCTGGTCATGCTGGGTTCGAGCACGCTCGATGCGAAATTCGCCTGTCGCGCGGCGAGGCACGTAAACAGCTCCGGATGGCGGTTGAGCATGTAGTGCGCCATGTATCCGCCGGAGGAAAACCCGGTGGCCAACACGTTGGTGCGGTCGGCTTCGGTGGTGCTGAAGACGTGATTGAGAATGGCGACGGTTGCGTCTTCGTCGCCTTTGAAGGCGGGGTGGACGCGCCGCAGCGGGAACTCCGCGAGCACATCGGGCGCGTTGAGCCGCGGGGCGCAGACGATGTAGCCGTAGCGGTCGGCCTCGGCTTCCCACTCGTGCAACTGCCAGTCGGCATGATCAAACGGCTTCATGCCGTGGAAGGTGACGACCAGCGGCCAGCGTCGGGCTTTGCGTTGTTCGGCGCTGGCGGCCTGGTACGGCTCGGGCAGATAAATGAAATACTCGCGTTTAGACGCCGGCTCAGTGATACGCATGCGCTGGCCGGAGCCATGTGGCTGTCCGACGAGGCATCCGGTTTGCGTGGCGAGCAGAATGAGCGCGCCGAGCAATCCGACTCGGTGAGCGATTCGGAAGGTCATCAAAACAGATACCCTCGGGGACACGGGACGGACGCAGCCCGCTCCACGTTTATATTCCATCGGCTTTCGGAGCTGCGCTCACCGCGCCTGGGAGCCACAGCTCTCGCACAGATTGTAGCGTTCTTGCGCGTTTTTACACCACATTTGGTGGGATTCTGGGCTACGGCTCGCGCGGCCGGCCGGGGCCGGGCGGGATGCGGCCGTGCTATTCCCCGGCGGCGAAGTGTCGGTACTCTGACCGTCTTCGTTCGAATGTCGGCTCGCGCCGGATTCGATTCGTACGTCGCTTATCGATGGGAGCAAGCTTGTGATTCACTCGATGACCGGCTTCGGCGAAGCCCAGACCGAATCCGGGGATCAGGCGTACAGCGTCGAGATCCGCAGCGTCAACAATCGCTATCTCAAGGCGAACATCAAGCTACCCGACGATCTCGCGTTTCTTGAGCCGGACTTTGAGCGTGTGGTGCGCGCGCACCTGCAGCGCGGGACCATCACCGTGCGTCTGCACGCGCGGACGCTTTCGGCCAGCGGTGCGCCGCAGCTCAATCTGGCCGCGATCCGCCATTACATCCATCAGCTCTCGGAACTGCTGACCGATCAGCATGTGTCCCTCGACCTGGCGACGCTGGCGCTTTTGCCGGGGGTTTCGCAGCCGCACGAGCTTTCGGAGGACGAGCGGCAGGCGGCGATGGGGGTGCTGACGCCGTTGCTGGAGCAGGCGATTCGGCGGATGCAGGAGATGCGAGCGGCGGAGGGGCGGGCGCTGGCCGACGATCTGCGCACGCACGCGGCCCAGATTCGCACGCACCTGGAGCAGATCCGCGGTCGCGCGCCGCAGGTCATCGTCGAGTATCGCGACCGGCTGCACGCGCGTGTTCAGCAATTGCTGGTCGGCAGCGGGGCGAGCCTGGCGGCGGACGACGTGGCCCGCGAGGTCGCGGTTTACGCCGACCGTAGCGACATCAGCGAGGAGGTCTCGCGGCTGAGCGGGCATCTGGAGCAGATGGACAAATATGTGAAATCGCCCGAACCGGCGGGCCGGAAGCTGGAGTTTCTGACCCAGGAAATGATGCGCGAAGCGAACACGATGGGCAGCAAGACCGGCGACCCGCAGATCTGCGCCGCGATCATCGAGATCAAGAGTGCGGTGGACCGGATGAAGGAGCAGGTTCTAAACGTCGAATAGCGAATTGCGAATTCAATGCAGAATGCAGAATGAAGAATGCAGAAGGGGGCGACGGGCGCGATTGGGGTGAAAGGGCGGAGATCAGGGCCGCGCGCTAGCCGGCGCGAGAGACGACGATCTTTCCGAAGTGTTCGCCGCGTTCGAGCGTGCGCAGGGCGTCGGGGAAGTTTTCGAAGGGGAAGACGCGGTCGATGACAGGGCGGATCGAGTGCTGGCCGATGAAGCGGTTCATGCGCTCGAATTCGTCACGACAGTCGACGTAGACGCCGCCCAGCGTCAGCCGCTTCATCAGAATCAGTCCGGTATTGATCTCCGCCTGCAAACCCGTCAGTGCGCCGAGAATCGCCACTCGACCGGCGGCTCTCGTCGCGCGCATCGATTGATTGAGCGTCCCCGCGCCGCCGTTTTCCACCACCACATCGGCCCCGCGGCCGTCGGTGAGTGCGAGGACGGCGTCGTCCCACTTCGGAGTCGTGCGATAGTTGACGCCCTCATGCGCGCCGAGCGCCTTGGCCCGCGCGAGCTTTGCGTCGCTGCTGCTGGTGATGATGACGCGCGCGCCGGTGGCGCGGGCGAACTGCACGGCGAAAATCGAGACACCGCCGGTGCCGAGCGTGAGCACGGTCTGGCCCGGCGCCAGCGCGCCGACATTAAAGAGCGAACTCCAGGCGGTCAGTGCGGCGATTGGCAGGGTGGCGGCTTCGTGCCAATTGCCGGTCGCCTCCGACATCGGCACCAAGGCATGGGCCGGCAGCTCGACCTGCTCGGCGGCGAGCCCCGGTCCGGGGCAGCCGAGCGAAGTTTTTGTGTATTCCGAGCGAAAGGGGCCGCTGATCCAATCGGCCGCGAAGTGCGAAATGACGTGATCGCCGATTTTCCAGCGCGTCACGCCTTCGCCGACCGCGGACACGACCGCTGCGGCGTCGCTGATCGGCGTTGCGGGCAGCGCGAGCTTGGGGTTGTAGCGGCCCGTGACCATCAGCAGGTCGCGATAGTTGAGGCTGAAGGCGCGGACGTCGACCACGACATGCCCCGGACGCGGGGTTGGCGCGGGCCGCTCGACGAGCTTCAGATTTTCGATGCCGAAGGCGGCGAACTGCCAGGATTTCATCCACTCTCCCGTTGTCGGCTTCGATTGCAAGCGAGGGCGTTTGCCTAATCCGCCGCTCGACGATTAAGCGCTCTCGATGATCGTGGCGACACCCTGTCCGACCCCGACGCATAACGCCGCCAGTCCATATTTCGCCTTGCGACGTCGCAGCTCATAAAGCAAGGTCATTGCCAGTCGTGCGCCACTGGCGCCGAGCGGATGGCCGATG
>JALHOX010000066.1:11335-13908 GCA_022842805.1 Phycisphaerae bacterium
GGGTTGACGATCGCCGGGTCGAAGCCCAGCTCGCGGACGCAGGGCAGCGCCTGCGCCGCAAAGGCCTCATTGAGTTCGACGACGCTGATGTCGCGCGTCGTCAGTTTTGCGCGGTCGAGGGCCTTGCGCGCGGCGGGGATTGGGCCCAGCCCCATGACCGCCGGATCGACGCCCGCGCTGGCGCTCGGGCCGATAAATCCGAGCGGCGAAAGGCCGAGCGACGCGGCGCGACCGGCTTCCATCAGCACCATGGCCGCAGCGCCGTCGTTGACGCCGCTCGAGTTGCCGGCCGTGACGCTGCCATTGGCCCGAAAGGCGGGCTTCAACTTGGTGAGCTGTTCGAGCGTGGTTTCGGGGCGCGGATGCTCATCGACCTCGAACAGGATTGCTTCGCCGCGTTTTTGGGGAATCGGCACTGCGAAAAGCTCGTCTTTGAATCGCCCCGCGTCATGGGCGGCCTTCCAGCGCCGCTGGCTGTCGAGCGCGAAGCGGTCCTGATCCTCGCGCGAGACGTGGTGTCGCTCGGCGACATTTTCGGCGGTCTCGCCCATGGTGAAGGGATGGTGCAGTTTCGAAAGCTGTGGATTGGTGAAGCGCCAGCCGATCGTGGTGTCGAAGACTTCCGGCTGGCGCGACCATGCCTCCGCGGCCTTGCCCATGACGAACGGGGCCCGCGTCATGCTTTCGACCCCGCCCGCGACCATGACGTCGGCGTGTCCGGCTTCGATGAGGCGTGCGGCGAGGTTGATCGCTTCGAGGCCTGAGGCGCAAAGCCGGTTGACTGTGCAGCCCGGCACCGACAGCGGCAGCCCCGCCAGCAGCGCCGCCATGCGGGCGACGTTGCGGTTGTCCTCGCCGGCCTGATTGGCGGCGCCGAGATAGACGTCGTTGATGGTGGCAGGGTCGACTTTCGACCGTTGCACCGCCTCGCGAATCACCAGCGCGGCGAGGTCGTCGGGTCGGATCGCGGCGAGCGCGCCGCCGTAGCGACCGAAGGGCGTGCGAAGGGCGGAGAGAATGGCTGCTCGTCTCATGTCGGAACTATATCCGCGGCACTATGAGCAGTCGGGGGGGCGGTGGGGTTCGGCAGGGGTGGGGCGGTGGATGCGAAATTGGTGATTGGGGGGCGGCACGCCCACAGCCCCCCCCGGCGGCGAACTTATTCGTCAACGTCGACCGCGTCGTCGTCATCTTCCGCGGCGGGGCGCGACTTGGTCAGCGCGAACTCGCCCACCGGCGCCACCTTGCGATAGCCGAGGTAGAGCAGGAGATCGAGCACCTCGGTCCAGGTCGGAAAAGGCTTGTTATTGGCCCGCTTGTATTCATCGATCGCCTTGATGAACTCCAACTGCTCCTCATTCATGTGCCCCTCTTCCGCGTCGCGCCGATAATCGGTGCGGCGACGACCGGGGCCGCGGCGACGGTCGAGGGCCGAGTCGGTGGCGCTCGGCTTTCGCGGCGTCTTGGCGGGTTTGGTCTTCGACTCGGCGGACACAAAAGAACTCGTCGATGTCGGGGGGTTTTCGCTCATACGCGAGCTATCGACCAGCGGCGGCCGGCGCGTGATCGTCGGCCCGCCGGGCGGCGGCGCGCCGATAAATCACGGCCCGGGCGGACGGCGCGGGCGATTCGAACGTTTTCGACCCGAGGGGGTCGGCCCGCTAAGAACTCACAATCGCCGGGAGGCGACAAGCCAATCGACGGACGCGCCGGGCGCTGCAAAGCGCCCGGCGGCCCCGTGATTGCTGGTGTGGAAGTTCCCCGTCGAGAGCGACGATGCGCGGCGCGACGCCCGACTAGAAATCGTCGTCGTCGTCGTCCGCCTCTTCCTCATCATCATCGTCGTCGTCGTCGTCCTCGTCGTCGTCGAAATCGTCGTCGTCGAAGTCGTCGTCGTCGTCGTCATCATCGTCGTCATCATCGTCGTCGTCATCGTCATCGTCGTCGTCGTCATCGCGACGCTTGGCGTTTTCGGGCGTTTCCGCCTCGTCGTCCAATTCGTCGGCGAGCGCGAGGCCGGCGCTTCGCTGGGCGAAGTCGAGCACAATTTCGAAACGCGGGAGTTCGGGGGCTAGCAACTCTTTCATGGCGTCGTCGTCCTCAAATCGATGCGCGTTGTCACGGTCGTCCGATCGGTCGCCGGGACAACGCCGTGCGACCGCTTCGTACCAATTCGAACCCGCGCCGGCCCGGCGCACAGCGCTCGGGAAGGATCGAAACAGCGCGATTCGACGATTCCTGCGCGCGTCGTATACTGACGCGGCGAGACGATTTCAAGTACGCCGCGAGAGAAGTCTTTCAAATGGCCCATTCCGCTCAGCAGCCCGCGCCCTCAGATTCGCCCCCGTGGTTCGCCGACGGCCTGCGTTTTTCCTGCACACAATGCGGGAATTGCTGCGGCGGCGGGCCGGGAAACGTCTATGTATCGGCGGAGGAGGGCGACAAGATCGCCGCGTTTCTCGGACTGTCGGTCGAGGAATTTCATCGCAAATTCACGCGCAAGGAGGGCTGGCGTCGATCGTTGACCGAGCAAGCCAACTGGGACTGCGTGTTCCTTCGGCCCGACGCCGCCG
>JALHOX010000067.1:0-12536 GCA_022842805.1 Phycisphaerae bacterium
AAGGCCGCCTACGCCGCGGGAGCGGGCGTGGGCATGGGAACCATCGCCGAGAACTCCGCCGATCTCAGCCTTCAGTTCTTTGAAGAGCTCTGCAAGCATGTCAGCGGCGGCGGCGCAATGCGCGAGGAATCTGCCCTGCAGCCCGTCCCGGGTGCGCTCGATCCCGCCGCGCAGATGGAAATGAAGCAGCAGATCGCCGAGACCGCCGCCGCCGGGCCTGAGCAGATGACGAGCGAGATGGATGCCGCCATTGCTGAAGTCGCGCCGGAACTGCCCGCCGAGGTAAAGGAATCGCTCCGCGCTTATGCCGCCATCCTGCCCGAGCGCGTCCGCCGCACGCTGCGCCGCGCCGAAGACCCGAGCGGTCGTACGATTGCCGAAGGCCGCCAGTTCCGCACGGTGCTAGATGTGGCCGAAGTGCTGCCGCCGCCAGCGCGATTTCGTCCCGGCCAATGTCCGGTCTATAACCGCGAGCTGAAGCGTCTGCTCGGCGTCGGCACCTTTGGCGAAGTCTGGGAGGCGAGCAAGCGCGGCATGGCGGGGCGACGGGTCGCACTCAAGTTTTGCCTGGGCGACGAAAGAGCCTTGGAACACGAGGCCCGCCTCGCCCAGCGGCTCGAACACCCCGGCATCGTGCAACTGTTCGAGATTCACCCGCGCACTGACGACGTGCCGCTCTGTCTCGAATATGAGCTAGTCGACGGCCCCGACCTCGCCGCGTGGTATCTGTCGCGCAACCTCAGCGACGATGATCGCCCGAAGGCCGTCGCCACCATCATCGCGAGTCTAGCGCAAATCGTCAGCGTCGCCCACAACCATCGCTCTGACGACGGTCGCCCAGAACCGATCGTCCACCGCGACCTGAAGCCCGGCAATATTCTCGTTGCCAAAACCGCAAACGGGCACGCCCTGAAGATCACCGACTTCGGCATCGGCGGTGTCGTCCGCGCCGCCGAGGAAGCCCGTGCGGAAACCCAGCGACGCACCTTAGCGCGCGGAGCGGGTTCGTCCTACACAGTCGATGCGATCCGCGCTTACACGCCGCGCTACGCCCCGCACGAACAGATCGCCGGCGCCGCTCCCGACCCGCGGCAGGATGTGCATGCTTTAGGCGTGATCTGGTATCAGATGCTCCGGCGCGACTTTTCCGCTCCCAATCCCAGCGGGGGGGCATGGAAGCGCAAGCTGCGGGCAGAGGGCCTCGGTGATGCGCACCTTGAGCTGCTCGAAAGCTGCCTTGACACCGAAGCGAACGAACGTCCTCGGGATGGCGCCGCGTTGGCCGAGGTAATTCGTGCCGCGGGCTTAGAGCCGTCCGCCGTGACCACGCCCGCCGCTGCGCCAGATCCGTCAGTCGTCGTTCCGGCGACGCCAAAAATCGTTGTCCCGAAAAGCCCACCGCCAACGCGTAGCATCGAGCTGCCCGGCGGCATCAAGCTGGAACTGGTGAGAATCGATGCGGGCAGCTTTACGATGGGCTCGCCGGCGAACGAGCCGTGGCGCGGGGACAACGAAGGCCCGCAACGCACGGTGACATTCGCGAGGCCTTTCTATCTGGGGAAATTTCAGGTGACCCAGGATCAGTGGCAGGCCGTTATGGGAAACAACCCGGCACATTTCAAAGGCGGCAACCTGCCGGTCGAGAGGGTTTCCTGGGAAGACGCGAAGGCATTTTGCAAGAAGGTGGGTCAGGAGCTGCGTTTGCCGAGTGAGGCAGAATGGGAATTCGCCTGCCGCGCGGGTACCACGACGCCGTTTTGCTTTGGCCCGACGATCTCGCCCAGCCAAGCGAACTATAACGGCACTTGCACGTACGAGCTCGTGGTGAGCAAGGGTAAGGGTACGTATCGTGAGAAAACGACCAGCGTCGGCACGTTCGAGGCGAATAAGTTCGGGCTGTTCGATATGCATGGCAACGTATGCGAGTGGTGTGAGGATGTGTGGCATGAAAACTACACCAGCGCTCCGACGGATGGCTGCGCGTGGACCAGTGGCGGAGATTCGTCACGCCGAGTCCTGCGCGGCGGGTCCTGGAGCAGCTATCCGGGGGGCTGCCGCTCCGCGAGCCGCTGCAGGGGCACGCCCGTCCTCCGCCGCAGCTTCGGTTTCCGGGTCGCGTCGGGGACAGCGTAGCCTTTGCCCTTTGCACTTTTACCCTTTCGCTTTTTGCCTTTGTCATTAAGCGGGGGTTTGGGGGCGGCAGCCTTCAACGCGGCCGAAAGCCGCGCATCGCCTGAGACTCAAACCTCACGATGAACGGTGCGACGCGACATTCACGTCAGTCGATCGAGCTTCAGTGTCTACGGGTGGAACGAACTGCGGCGTCAACGCCGGAAGTCCTTGCGACGGCCGTCTGACTGACGTACATCTGAGATAGACAACCACACCGGGCTTTCCCGGAGGCGCGCGGTCGGCGGCTGATCCCCGCTGAGTCGTGATGCCAGCGCAATGCGATGCCGTGCAGGGCTGCACCCCTGTGCGGCTTTATTGTTGCGCGGGCGGCGCCTCCGGGCCGGCCTGGTGGGTATGGCGGGATGGTGTAACGGGAACATGCTGGCCTCATTCGCCGGCGCTGCGGGTTCGAATCCCGCTCCCGCAATTGGAGGATCGAGGCGATGAACGACCCGACGATCGAGAACGCGATCCGCGACAACGCCGCCGGACCGAAGAAGGCCCAGGGTGACGCGGGTTCGGTCGAGCAGCATTCGATTCCGGAGCAGATCGAGGCCGATCGCTACCTGGCCTCGAAGGAAGCGTCGAAGCAGGGCCTTGGCGTGCGCATGACGAAGGTCGTGCCGCCCGGCGCGGTGTGACCGGAAGGCAAATAGCGAATAGCGAATGGCGAATAGCGAATGAAGACGCAAACGCACAACCTAACTCAGCGCGGCGGATGGCGTAATTCGCTATTCGCCGTGCTGCGTTCGCTGTTCGGGCACGCGGGGGAAGGGCGTCGGCACGGACGAGGCGCTTTCCTGCGTGCCCGTTACGACGCGGCACAGACGACGCACGAGAATCGCCGTCACTGGGCCAATGCCGATCATCTGTCGCCCGACGCGGCGGCCAGTGCGGAAGTGCGGCGCATTCTGCGCAGCCGGGCGCGCTATGAGGTGGCCAACAACAGCTACGCCAAGGGGATCGTGCTGACGCTGGCCAATTATGTGGTCGGCACCGGCCCGCGGCTGCAGATGCTGAGCGACGACGCCGAGGCCAACCGCGTGATCGAGCGCGAGTTCGCGCTGTGGGCCAAGGCGATCGGCCTGGCGCACAAGCTCCGCACGATGCGGATCGCGCAGTGCGAGTCGGGCGAGGTCTTCGGCCTGCTGGCGACCAACCCGCGCGTCGCAGCGCCGGTGCAACTGGACCTGCGGCTGATCGAAGCCGATCGCGTCTGCGCCCCGACCTTCGACGTCCGTGGTCCCGAGACAGTTGACGGCATCCGCTTCGACGAGTTCGGCAACCCGGTCGCCTACAGCGTCCTGCGCCGCCATCCGGGCGATTCGGCCGGCCTGCACGGCGGCGGACTTGAGTTCGACATCTGGCCGATTGAATCGATCATTCACCTGTTCCGCGCAGAGCGGCCGGGGCAACACCGCGGCGTGCCCGAGGTGACGAGCTCGCTGTCGCTCTTTGCCATGCTGCGGCGCTACACCCTGGCGGTGCTGGGGTCGGCTGAGCAGGCTGCATTGCCGAGCGGCGTGATCTACACCGATGCCCCGGCCGACGCCGAAGCGGCCCAGGTCGAGCCGATGGACACGGTCGACATGGACCGTGGCACCTGGCTGACCATGCCGTATGGCTGGAAGGTGGGCCAGCTCAAGGCCGAGCAGCCGACCACGGTCTACAGCGACTTCAAGCACGAGGTGATCAACGAGATCGCACGCTGCCTGAACATGCCCTTCAACATCGCGGCCGGCAATTCCGCGGGCTACAACTACGCCTCGGGGCGACTCGACCATCAGGCCTTCTTCAAAGCGATCCGCATCGATCAGGCCTATTTGGCCGACGTCGTGCTGGACCGCGTATTCCAGGCTTGGTTGAGCGAAGCGGTGCTGATCGAGGGCTATTTGCCGCAGAGCGCCCGCACGCTCGACGCCAACCTGGCCCACCAGTGGTTCTGGGATGGCCTGGAGCACGTCGACCCGCAGAAGGAAGCCAACGCGCAGGCCACGCGGCTTACCAGCCATACCACGACGCTGGCGGCGGAGTACGCCAAGGCGGGGCTGGACTGGGAGAGCGAGTTGCGGCAGCGGGCGCGCGAAGTGTCGCTGCTGCGCGAGTTGGGATTGACGGCGGATCAGGCGGCGACAGCATCGCCCGCCACGACCAACGACGAGGTGGAGGACGACGACGATGTCACGGATGACAACGTCGCCCGCCGGGCGGCCTGAACAGAGCCAACAAGTGTCGCAGCGATTGCCCGCGCAGCTCGAACTGCGCGCCGCTGCCGGCGCGATCACCTTGCAGGCCAATGCGGCTGAACCGGGCAGCGACGCCATCCCGCGCTTCCTGATGGTCGCCTACACCGGCGAACCGATGACGGTCGAGGGCTGGCGGCATCCGGTCGTGGTCGATCTGGAAGGATTGTCGGTCCCGTCGCAGCGACGGTCGGTGCGCTTTGGCCACAGCATCTTCGCCGGCGTCGGCCATACCGAGCGCATCGTGGTCGAAGGCGGACGCTTGATCGCCGAGGGGATCGTCTCGCGCGACACCGACGCGGCGCGTGAGATCGTCGCCAGCGGCAAGCGCGGCTTTCCCTGGCAGGCCTCAATCGGGGCCCAAGTGGCACAGGCCGAGTTCGTTCGCGGCGGCAAGTCGATCACGGTCAACGCCCGCACGGTCGAGGGGCCGGTCTACGTCGCCCGACGCACCGTGCTGGGGGAAATCAGCTTCGTCGACCTCGGCGCTGACGGGAACACCAGCGCCACCATCGCGGCCATTCGGCAGGAGAACACGCTCATGGACGAGACGAACAGCACGCCGGTGATGCCGGTGGAAGAACCCCCGATTGTGGAACCGACTCGCGCGGTGGCGACGGATGGGCCCGGCACGGAGGCCAGCCCGTCCGTCACGCCCGTGGCTGAACTGCGGGCTCAGGCCTTGGCCGAGAGCAAGCGGATCGCGGCGATCCGACGCGTCTGCGGCAGCCGCCACGCCGAGATCGAAGAGCGGGCCATTGCCGAGGGCTGGACGCAGGACAAGTGTGAACTCGAAGTGCTGCGCGCTTCACGCCCCAAGGCCCCGGCGGTCCATGTGCCCGACCACGCCATCGGCAACCGCGTGCTCGAAGCCGCCTGCGTGCTCTCGGCCAAGCTGCAGCAGGCCGAACGGCAATATGACGAGCAGACGCTGGAGGCCGCTTCCCGCCGCTTCCGCAGCGGCATCGGGCTGCAGGAGCTGCTGCTCGAAGCGGCCCGGGCCAACGGCTACTCCGGCTGGAACTTCCGCGACAGCCGGGCCGTGCTGCGGGCGGCGTTCGGCCACAACCTCCAGGCCGGCTTCTCGTCGATCGACATCGGCGGCATCTTGTCCAACGTTACCAACAAGTTCCTCTTGGAAGGCTTCTTCAGCGTCGAGCGCACTTGGCGCAACATCACCGCCGTCCGCAACGTCAGCGACTTTAAGACCGTGACCAGCTATCGCCTGATCGGCAAGGATCAGTACGAGAAGGTCGCCCCCGGCGGCGAGTTGAAGCACGGCACGCTGGGCGAGCAGAGCTACAGCAACAAGGCCGAGACCTACGGACTGCTGCTCTCGATCGATCGCCGCGACATCGTCAACGACGACCTGGGGGCGATCACGACCGTGCCGCGCAAGCTGGGCCGCGGCTCAGGGCTGAAGATCAACGACATCTTCTGGTCGGTCTTCATGAACAACGCGGCCTTCTTCAGCGTGGGCAACAACAACTATCTGGCCGGGGCGGATACGGCGCTCGGGATCGACGGCATGACCAAGGCCGAGGTGGCCTTCCTGAACCAGATCGACCCCGACGGCAAGCCGCTGGGGGTGATGCCGCAGCTGATCCTGGTGCCGACGGCGCTGAGCGCGATCGGCACGGTGCTCTTCAAGTCGCTCGAAATCCGCGACACGACCGCCAACGCCAAGTTCCCGGTCGCCAACCCGCACACGGGCAAGTTCCGGGTCGAGGTCAGCCGCTACCTGAGCAACAACCAATACACCGGCTTCTCGGACAAGTCCTGGTACCTGCTGGCCGACCCGAGCGATCTGCCGGTGATCGAGACGGCGTTCCTGAATGGCCAGGAGTCGCCCACGATCGAGAGCGCCGAGGCCGACTTCAATGTGCTCGGCATCCAGATGCGCGGGTTCCATGACTTCGGGGTGAGCCTGCAGGAGCCGCGGGGTGGGATTAGGGCGAAGGGTGAAGCGTAAGACAGAGCGACGGAGCGACGGAGGCACGAAGCGACGAAGGAAGGCAGCGACCAGAGCAGCGACGAAGTAGGAGTGATCCATGCCGCAGGCGACGTTTTTACAGGAAGGACTCTCGATTGATTACACGCCCGGCGCGGCGATTGCCGCGGGGGATGTGGTGGTGCAGGGAGAGCTCGTTGGTGTGGCCAAGTTCGCGATCGCGGCCAACGCCCTGGGTTCGCTCTCGGTCGACGGCGTCTACGACTTCACCAAGGCCACCGGCGGCGGCACGGCGATCACGGCCGGGGCGCTGCTCTACTGGGATGACACCAACAACCGCGCCACGACCAACGCCGCCGCCGGCGTGAACAAGCTGATCGGCAAGTGCATCAAGGCCGCCGCGGACGCCGATGCGACCGTGCGGGCGCGGTTGTCGCAGTGAGTGGAAGGCACATAAGCGATGGCGGACCTGATCCAGAACGGACTGGCCTGGCTCGACGGCCAGCGCCATGCGCACCTGACGCAGCCAGTGCTCTACGTCCGCGACGAGGAGAGCGCCAGCCACACGGTCGAATTGCAGGCCACCATCGGGCGGACCGAGTTCGAGCAGGTGGACGAGCTGGGCATGGTCCGCAAGCTGCAGTCGCGCGACTTCCTGATCCGGGCGGCGGATCTGGTGCTGGATGGTGCGCTGACGCTGCCGCGGGCCGGTGATCGCATCCGCGAGACGGTCGGTGCGCAGACCTTTGTGTACGAGGCGATGGCCCCCGGCGCGGAGCCGCCCTGGCGCTACAGCGACCCCTATCGGCGGGCGCTGCGGGTTCATACGAAGCATGTGGCGACGGAGTAACAGAGTGAAGGTCGAAGCCCCGCCCATCAACGGCAACGCAAGGCAGAAGCTCGCCTGGCTATTGGGCGTGCTGCTCAGCGTCATTCTGATCCTGGTGCTGGGATCGGGCGCCATGCTGCTGCGTCACGACTCGGAGATCGCGGTGCAGGGCATCCGCGTCGACGGGGTGGAACGCGCTTTGACCCGCATCGAGACCAAGCTCGACCGTCTTCTGGAGCGCCATCCGTGAGCACCTTGATCGATATCGCCGATGCGCTGGTCGCCAGCTTGAACGCGGGCATGTTCAGCCAGCCCTTCAAGGCCGAGCGCAAGTACCAGCCGGTTTTCGAGCTGCCCGACCTGCAGGCGCTGCAGGTCTGCGTCGTGCCGCGCTCGGTGGCGATCGCGAATGCAACCCGCAACAGCGGTTACTTCGACTGCGCGGTCGATGTCGGCGTGCAGAAGAAGGTCAACCCGGATGAGCCGGCGGAACTCGATGGACTCATGACGCTGGTCGAGGAGATCGCGGACCACCTGCGGCAAAAGCGCTTGGAAGACGCACCGCAGGCCGCCTGGCTCTCGATCGAGAACGAGCCGGCCTTTGCGGCGGAGCACTTGGACCAGCAGCGCGTCTTCACCAGCGTGCTCACCGTGAACTACCGCGTGCGGAGGTAACGCTGCGAATGCCCGCCAACGTCTACATGTTGTCGATCGCGCTGGGCGCTGGGGCCTACGTGAAGCTGGCAGAAGTCTCCACCGTGATGACGGCCACGCTGATCGCCAGCGCGAAGAACCCCGGCAACGTCAACGTGCGCTTCCGGGGCGGAACGCCCGCCACTTGGCCGCCGGGGGCGATGGCGACCTTCGAGGGAGTGGACCTGGCGGAGTTCGAAGTGCAAGGCGCGGCGGGCAATCTGGTGCTCGTGGTCGGTTCGACGCGTTAAGGAGATCGTGCGATGGCCATCAAGCTCGGCATGGAAGCCAAGATTTTCTACAAGGCCGACGGCCAGGGCGGCGGCGGGGCCTGGATCGAACTGGCCAACGTCCGCGACGTGACGCTCTCGCTGGAGACCGGCGAAGCCGATGTAACGACCCGCGCCAACGCCGGTTGGCGGGCCACGGTCGCGACGCTGAAAGACGCCTCGGTCGAGTTCGAGATGGTGTGGGATACGGCCGACGCCGGCTTCACCGCCATCAAGGATGCCTATTTGGGCAACGATCCGATCGGCTTCCAGGTCCGCGACGGCGCCGCCGGCCAGGGGTTGCAAGCCGACTTCATGATCACGGCCTTCTCACGCAGCGAGCCGCTGGAGGAGGCCATCACGGTCTCCATCACCGCCAAGGTGACCTATTCGACCACGCCGCCATCGTGGTTGCCGGGCACCTAAGTCGAGATCGCAGCAATCGGAGATGAGTATGCGCACCTTTACTGACAACGCCGGCCGTACCTGGACGATCGCGGTCACGGTCGACGCCATCAAGCGCGTCGAGGGGCTGATCGCGGGCGTCAATTTGGCCAAGCTGATGGTCGGCGATCCGCCGCTGCTGACGCGGCTGGAGACCGACATCGTGCTCCTCTGCGACGTGATCTTCGCTTTGGTCAAGCCGCAGGCTGACCAACTGGGTGTGACGGACGAGGAGTTCGGCCGAGCGCTGGGTGGCGATGCGATCCGCTTGGCGCACGACGCCTTCTGGGAGGAGCTGATCGATTTTTTCCGCCAGCTGCGCCGGACCGACACGGCGCGGGCGATCAAGAAGCAGATATCGCTGGTCGAAGCGACCGTGGCCGCGATCGAACAGCAGGTCGAGACGCTGGACGTGGAGCAGGTGATTGCGACGGCCCTTGGCGGCTCTGCTGGGAATTGGCCGGCATCGCCGGCGTCGAGCCCGGACCGCTGACGCTGCGCGAACTGGTGTGGATGGCCGAGGCGTGCGTCAAAGACGAGTGGCGGCGTACGTCTTCGCTGATGGCGCTGACTGCCAACTGCCACTGCGAGCCGAAGAAATCGAAGGCGTTTCGGCCGGCGGACTTCGATCCGTACCGCGAGCCGGACAAGCCGCTGCGGGTCAGCATAAGCATCCTGAAGGATGTGTTCATCGATGGCAAAAACCCCGGGTATGGATGCCCGGGGAGCAGTGATACGAGGCAACTGTAAGGAGAATCGTATGCCTCTTCCGGAAGAAGTCGTACAGAGTGTGGCGTCTACCAACTTCAAGTCGCTGGGCGACGGACCCTCGTTCTACCACAACCTGGCGATGAGCAACGCCACCAACCAGCAGAACCTGGCGGCCCAGAACGCCATTGCGCAGCAGCAGGCGCTGGGCACCGTGCTGACGGCGGCGGTGGGCAAGATCGTGAAGGCTTTGACCGAGGCCGACGCCGAGGAGGCCGCCTCGCTCAACAAGGTCTTCAGCGGCGACGACGTGGCCAGCAAGATCGCGTCGCTCTTGAGCGCGCTGGGCAGCGGTCAGGTCGCGGCCAAGACGGCCCAGACCACGCCGCCTCCGACCGGCGGGTAAGCGGTTGATGTGATGCGCCCGCGGAGCGGCTGATTGGCACGCTGATTTGGCGCGCTGGTTGGCGCGCTCCGCGGGCGCTTGCTTTGCCTTTGATTGCGAGGCGGTCGGCCGTGATCACGTTCGAGATCAAGAACCTGTTCTTCGATCGGGCCGTGGTGACGCGCGCCGTCGACAAGGCCAAGCGCGGCGTGCTGTCGAAAGCCGGCGCGTTCATCCGTACCACCGCCAAACGCAGCATCCGCACGCGGAAGGGCGCAGCGCCGCCCGGCAAGCCGCCGCACTCGCACAAGGGCACGCTGAAGCGCCTGATCTATTTTGGCTACGACAAAAGCAGCGACAGCGTGATCGTTGGTCCTGTCGGCTTCCCGCGCAGCAGAGCGCCCAATGTGCTGGAGTTCGGCGGGAAAGTGACGCGCGTTCGCCGGCGGCGCGGCACGCGGGTGCGCGAGAAGGCGACCTATGAGTCGCGGCCCTACATGGGGCCGGCGCTGGAGAAGGAACGGCCGCAGTTGGCGCGAATTTGGGCAGGGAGCGTTCGAGGAGGCTAGGTCGGTGGTCGTGTTGGCACAATCGTCAGCAGTTCGCGCTCCCGAAAGTGCTCGCGCGTCGAAAGGAGTTCCTCTGGCACGACGACATCCCGGGACTCCACGTCCTTCGACTCGTCGCCCGACCAGCAGCCATAGAGCTCGAGAGTCGATGACTGTTCGAGTGCCTCCCGAAGGAACTGTGCCAGCAGGGCGCGTTGCCGGCGCTTGCGTGCCAAGTCCTCGGGGTCGTCATATTCGAGGAACTCACACGATTGAAAGCCGCAACCGCATCCCTCGCTGGACCCGACATAGCACACGTACGGCTTCGAAAAATGCCGGGCTACGACAGCATCAGCCTCGGGAACGTCAGTCACACAAAACGCCGGTGCGGTCTGATCCCAGGCGATGCGGCCCAGAGGTTGATCGGAACCGACATAAAACACCATGCACATAGGGTGAGCTGTACGCGCGATCGCGTGAGGTGACAAGATGGCCGCTGATACGAAAGGCATTCGCGCCGGGCGCGCGTTCGTCGAGCTGGGCGTCTCGGACCAACTGACCAAGGGCTTGCGGGCCGCCGAGCAGCGTCTGAAGGCCTTCGGCGAGGGGCTGCGCTCGATCGGCACCAAGCTGGCCGCGATCGGCGGCGCGGCACTGACGGCGCTCTTCGGCACGGCCAAGACCTTCGCCGACATGGGCGACGCGCTGGACGAGGTGTCGGCGCGCACCGGCGTCAGCGTCGAGACGCTATCGGAGTGGGGCTTCGCGGCGGAGTTGGCCGGGGCTGATCTGGAGACGCTCGAAGCCGGCATTCGCAAGATGCAGAAGACGATCGCCGAGTCGAGCGGCGGCTCGAATAGCGCCGCCGATGCGCTGGCGCAGCTCGGCCTCTCCGTGGCCGACATTGCCGGCCTGTCGCCCGAGCAGTTGTTCCAGCGGCTGGCCGACCGGATCAGTCGGATCGAAGACCCGACTCTGCGGGCCGCCGCCGCGATGGAGATCTTCGGCAAGTCGGGCACGCGGCTGCTGCCGTTGATCGCCGACGGTGCAAAGGGGCTCGCAATGTTCCAGCAGCAGGCCCGGGCGCTGGGGCTGACGATCTCGACCCAGGCCGCGAAGGACGCCGCCGTGCTGGCCGATGCGCTGGACACGGTCGGGAAGGTGATCAAGCAGGCTGTCTTTTCAATCGGCTCGGCGCTTGCGCCGACGATCACCGAGTTGGCGAGCGGGGTAACCCGCGCCGTCGTGGCATTCAGCGAATGGATCAAGCAGAACCAGGCCGTCGTCGTCTCGGCCTTCCGGGTTGCTGCGGGCGTCACCGCAGCGGGCGTGTCGCTAATCGCGCTGGGGTTCGCGGCGTCGGGCCTCGGCGCGGCGCTGGGCGGGTTGGCGACGATTGTGACGGGCATTGGGGCCGCCTTCGGTGCGATGGACGCTGCGATCGCGGCGCTGGTGTCGCCCATAGGGCTGGCCATCACCGCTGTCGCGGCGCTGGGGACAGCGATCGTGATGTACACCGACGTCGGAGCTGATGCGCTAGCTTGGCTGGGCGAGCAGTTCGCCTGGCTGCGTGACGCCGTGACCAAGGTCGTCGGTGGGATCGCCGATGCCTTGGCCGCGGGCGATATCACGCTCGCGGCGCAAGTGCTCTGGCTGGCGCTGAAGGTCGCGTGGCAGGAGGGTGTCGCGGCGTTGAATCGGACGTGGCTTGAAACCAAGCGCTTCTTCCTGGCCACGGCCCAGGCCATGTGGTTCGGCGCGCTGGCCACGGCGCAGCAGGTCTTCCATGCCCTCGAAGTGGCCTGGATCGAGACCGTCGCCTTCCTATCAAACACCTGGACGAACCTCACCAGCGACGTGCAGCAGGCCTGGCATTTGGTGCAGAACTGGCTCACCAAGCGCTGGATCGACCTGATGCAGCTCTTCGGCGATCTGACCGACGAGCAGGCAGCCGCAGCGCAGCAGATGGCTGATCGGGACTTCGCCGATACGGCTGCAGGGATTGAGCAACGACGCAGTGGCGCGCTGGCCGAGCGCGAGCAGCGACGACAGTCCGAGAGCGCCCAGTCAGCGGCCGTCAATGAAGCGGCGCTGGCCGAGATCGGCAAGCAGTTCGACGAAGCCCAGGCGGCGCTCGACAGCGCCACAGACTCCCGGGTCGCAGAAACGAAGAAGGCGCTAGCCGAGGCCCGCCGGCAACTCGACGAAGCGATCGCAGCGGCGCGCGGCAAGCGCGAGTCGGCGGTGGCCGGCGGCTTGCCGCGTCGCACGAGCGACCCGTTCGACGGGCTGGA
>JALHOX010000067.1:12546-13847 GCA_022842805.1 Phycisphaerae bacterium
CCTCGGTGATCTCGTGGCGCGGAAGATCTCGGTCGTGGGGACATTCAACCCGCTCGCTGCTCAAGGACTCGCCGGCGGCGACGCGGAGGAACGCACGGCCCGCGCCACGGAGCAAACCGCCAAGCACACCAAGCGCCTGGCTGATGCGGCGATCACGGGCGGACTGACGTTCGCGTAGGAGAAACTCTTGGCCGTCGAAGTCGTCGAAAAGTTCGAGAGCCGGCTGGTCACGACGGGCGCCAACCCGTCGGTCGAGCTGCGCTACGCCATCCGCGGCACGAATGACGACGTCGAGGCCCGCGACGCGCTGGTCACCGAATCGCCCGCGCTCTACGACCCCTGGGGCGGCGGCCTGCTCTTCCTGCCGCGCGACACCGTCAGCATTCAGCCGGTGGGCGATCTGCTGTGGGAGGGCATCGTCCGCTACGGCAACGTCCCGCAGACCAACGAGAGCATCTTCTCCTTCGACACCGGCGGCGGGGCACAGCACATCACCCAGAGCCTGGCCAACGTGGCCCGCTATGCGCCGGCGGGCCAGACCGCGCCGAATTTCAAAGGCGCCATCGGCGTCACGGCCGACAGCGTCGAAGGCGTGGACATCACGGTCCCGATCTATCACTTCGCCGAGACGCACTACCTGGCCGATGCCGCCGTCACGCCGGCCTACAAGCTGACCCTATTCACGCTGACCGGCAAAGTGAACAACGCGACCTTCAAAGGCTTCGCCGCGGGTGAGTGTCTGTTCCTCGGCGCGGCGGGCACCAAGCGCGGCCAGGGCGATTGGGAGATCGGCTATCGCTTCGCCGCGAGCCCGAACGTGACCGGCATGACCGTCGGCGACATCACCGGCATCGACAAGAAGGGTTGGGAGTATCTCTGGGTGCGCTACGCCGACGCCGAGGATGCGGCGGCCAAGGCGCTGGTGAAGAAGCCGATCGCGGCCTACGTCGAGCAGGTCTATCCGTATGGCGATCTGAGCGCGCTGGGGATTTAAGCGATGCCCGGTCCACTGCAAAAAGTAAAACGCGGCGATCCGCTGGTCATCCCGGCCGGCACGTTCAACACCATGATCGACGCCGCCCGCGACTTCGAGCAGCGGCAGCGCAGTGCCCAACGCACCACGCAGCGCGACCAGCTCGACGCCGGCATCGTCCTGCTCCGCAACCAGAGCGGCGCGGACCGCGGCCGCTTCGACGTGCTGGGCATCAGCGGCCCGATCATCGCCCCGGTCGCCAACGCCGACGAGTTCAAACAGCGCGTGGCGCTCAAAGGCGTCCTGCCCGCCGCGACGCATCGTGGCA
>JALHOX010000068.1 GCA_022842805.1 Phycisphaerae bacterium
ATTCGCATCTGATTCGTCGGTGATGCCGCTTGCCACTTCGCTTCAAGCGCTTTAGAAACAACTGAAGCGTCGGCGGCAGGCTCGCAATGAGAGGCGGCAGCGAATGAGTTCTCATCGGCCGGATTCGCGGGTTGAGCAGGGGAGCCAGACGAATGCTGTGTCCGCGGCGGCGCTCGACGACCAAGTCGCCGCGCGGGCGGGGCGGCGCGGGCCGGCGCTGTTCATGCTTGTGGCGGTTTCGGTGCTGCTGGGGCTATTGGCGGGCGTTGGCGGGTTCACATTTGTCTACGCCAAGGGCGGTTCGTACCTGACGAATGACGCGGCGGCGTGCGCGAATTGTCACATCATGCGCGAGCAGTACGAAGGCTGGCAGCGGTCGAGCCATCACGCCGTCGCGACGTGTAACGACTGTCACGCGCCGCACGATTTTCTCGGCAAGTATTGGACGAAGGCCGAGAACGGCGCGCGACATTCTTGGGCCTTTACGACCGGTTGGTTTCACGAACCGATTCAGATCACGCGGGGAAATCTGGCCGTCACCGAAGGCGCGTGTCGCCACTGCCATGCTGAACTGACCGCTGCGATCGATGGGCACGGGGCGGCGGCGGAGGGCCGGGAGCTCTCCTGTGTGCGATGTCATCGGTCGGTCGGCCACCTGCATTGAAGCTCGCCCCCAGGCGAGCCGGGAGAACTTGCGATGAGTGCTAAAGAAAACAAAATTGCACGAACGCCGCGTCGGCCGCTGAGTCTGGACCCGATGGCCCGGTTGCGCGTGCGCCGCGGTGCGACGAGCACGGGCGCCCTGATCGGTGTCGCGCTGATCACCGCGATCGCCGCTTTTGGCGTGATGGCGTTGCTGATGAACATCGCCGAGCGAAAGCAGGAGGGGCGCAATCCGTTTTTTCGCGTGGTGGAGTTGACCGACGACACGCACGACCCGGCTCAGTGGGGCAAGAACTTCCCTTATCAATACGACAGCTACAAGCGCACCGTGGACATGCTTCGGACGCGCTTCGGCGGCAGCGAGGCCGAGCCGCGCACGCCGACGTCGAAAGACCCGCGGGAGGCGGCGTCGTTTTCGCGGGTTGAGGAAGACCCGCGGCTGAAGGTGATGTGGGCGGGGTACGCGTTTGCCGTGGATTTTCGCGAGGAGCGCGGCCATGCCTACATGCTCGAAGATCAGACCTACACCGAGCGTGTGACGGACTTCAAGCAGCCGGGCACCTGCATCAACTGCCACGCCTCGACTTATGAGGCATACAAGAAGCTGGGCGACGGCGACCTGCAGGCGGGCTTCGACAAGCTGAATGCGATGCCCTATAGCGAAGCGCGCACGCATGTCAGTCGCTCGGTTGCGTGCGTCGACTGTCACGATGCAGAGTCGATGGCGCTGCGGATCACGCGGCCGGCGTTCATGAAAGCGATCGCGATCGTGAAGGAGAGCCAGGGCTTGCCCGGCTACGACGTGAACCGCGACGCTACGCGCCAGGAGATGCGCTCATTCGTGTGCGCTCAGTGCCACGTCGAGTATTACTTCGCCGGGGCGGAAAAGCGGCTGACATATCCGTGGATGAAGGGGCTGAAGGCGGACGAGATCTTGGCGTATTACACGGAGACCGGCTTCAAGGACTGGACTCACGCGAAGACCGGCGCTCCGATGTTGAAGGCGCAGCACCCCGAGTTTGAGATGTGGAACCAGGGCACGCATGCGCGGGCGGGCGTGAGCTGTGCCGATTGTCACATGCCCTATACCCGTGTCGGTGCGATGAAGGTGAGCGACCACCACGTGCGCAGCCCGCTGCTCAATATCGCCAATGCGTGCCAGACCTGTCATAAGGCATCGGAGGCCGAACTGCTCGATCGGGCGGAGACGATCCAGAGCCGCACCGCGTTCAGCCTGGGCCTCGCGCTCGATGCGCTGGTCGAGCTCGTGAACGACATTGAGGCGCGCATGAAGGCCGGGGCGGGCGACAGCGAACTCGAGGAAGCCCGCGGCTGGCATCGCAAGGCGTCGTTTCTGATTGACTTCGTCTCGGCCGAAAACAGCAGCGGCTTTCATGCGGATCAGGAGTCGGTGCGTGTGTTGACGCTGGCGCTGGACTATTGCCGCAAGGGGCAGAACGCGCTGCGAAATCGCGCGACGAGTATTCCCGGCGTCGCCCGAGCGGCGCAATAATGCCGTTCATGCATTTTCATGCGAGTTGCCGAGCGACCGCCCTCCTTACCGTTGCGCTTCTCGCCGCGCCCGCCGCGTCGGCGCAGGTACCCACGTCGCAGCCGGCCTCCGGCTTTGCGCTCACACCGGAACCGACGAGCGCCCCCGTCAAGCCGGTGGCCAGCGCGCCGACGAAACTGCCCGGCCCGAAATATTTCCTGCTGCGCTACAACGATGATTTCCGCTATCTCGACGGTCCGGCGGGAAGCTACACGCCCGACCTTTTCGATCCGCTCAAGAACATTCGATTCGGCGAAGACTGGCGCCTGCGTTTCGGCGGCGAATATCGCGTCCGCATCGAGTCGAACACCAACGAGACGCTGGGCAGTTTCGACCGCACGCAGGACACCTACGCGCCGCATCGGCTCTACGCCCACGCCGATCTTCACTATCGCGAGTTGTTCCGCGTATTCGTCGAGACCATCAACGCGCGCATCGAGGATCGCGATACGCCGAAACGTCCGATTGATGAGAACCGCTGGGATTTCCACCAGCTTTTCGGCGATGTTCGCGTGCTGGGCGAAGAGGTGCCGCTGACGCTGCGGGTCGGGCGACAGGAGCTGGCCTACGGCGCCGAGCGACTCGTTTCCATCCTCGACTGGGCCAACGCCCGCCGCCGCTTTGACGGCGCGAAGCTTTTCTGGAGCGACGAGGCCTGGAACATCGACGTCTGGTACATGCGGCCGATCGTGATCGATCTTGCGCTGCAGCGCAACCGCGAGATGGACCATTACGACGAGGATCAGCACTTTTACGGCGCCTACGCGACGTACAAAAAAATCCCGAATCACGTGCTCGACGTTTACTTTCTGGCGCTCGTCAATCGCGGCGATGTTCGGAACGCCAACGGCGAGGTGGGCGACCTGTCGGTCTATACCTACGGGGCGCGCTTCGGCGGGAAAAGCGGGGCATGGGACTACGACGCGGAAGCCTCGGGGCAGTTTGGTCGTTGGGCCGGCGACTATGTGCAGGCCTGGCAGCTCGCGCTCGACGGCGGATACACGTTGAAGGATGTGTCGTGGACGCCGCGGCTGGGGGCGGGCGTTGACATCGCCAGCGGCGACAAAAACCCCAACGATGAATCGCACGGGACGTTCAATCAGCTTTTCCCGCTGGCCCATGCGTACCTTGGGTTCGGCGACCAGTTTGCGCGCGAGAACATCATCGCGCCGAATGTCAGCCTGACGCTCAAGCCGTCGCAGAAAGTTACACTGCTGTCGCGTTACTCCGCCTTCTGGGCCTATCACCTGCGCGACGCGCTCTACGGCGTCAGCGGCGCCCCGTCGCGGCGGAACGTGAACGGTGTCTCGGGCGCCGAGTTTGGTCACGAGATCGACGTCACGCTCAACTACGCGATCGACGCACATCAATCGGTGTTGCTGGGCTGGACGCATTTCTGGTCCGGTGAATTTGTGCGCCAGACCGGCCCCTCGGACAACCAGGACTTTTTCTATCTGATGTACACGATTAAGTTTTAGCGCGCCGCGTAAGATCGCTGCGCGACGCTTGCGTAAATGCTCAACACGGAGAACCGCAAATGAAGCTGATTCGTTTGGAAGGACGAGGGCGCTGGGTCGCATTGCTGATCGTGGCTGCGCCGCTGCTGGCCGGCGCCGAGTGTTCGCGCAATACGGTCGCGCAGTCTGCGGCGACGACGGCGGCGAACGTCTTTGTCACGCAACTCGTGACGACGTTTTTCCAGCAACTCACCGCGGCGCAGCCCTGAACCGATGGGCGAATTTGCGACGAACGCGGATCGAAATGATGCGCGGATCGGCTTGGGGCCGGGTCGTGGGGCGAGCGGGAACGTGCTCCAAGGCCTGCGTTTTGCGCCGGTCCGGGGCCGGGCTGAGGCCTGGCCGCCGCCGCTTTCGCCCGATCTTCGCACAAAGCGTCGTCGCCCCCACTTGGCAGGCGGCAAAATCGTTCCTACTATTCGCGGAATCGACGCTGGACGGCGGGCGCTCCGCCGAATCGCACCGTCGTCGAATGAGGAGCCGACAGCCGCTCGACCGGGCGTGGTGCAGGGTCGAAATGCGGCGGATGTCGGAGTCAGGCGATCGCGAGACAGAAGCGCGCGGTTGGCGGCTGGTCGGCCGAGGCGCGCTGGTATGCAAGGACTGATCAGGAGGTAACGCCTGTGCCGGAAATCGCGGAAGTCGAATCGAAGGTTAAGAAGATCGTGGCCGAGCAGATGAGCGTCTCGGAAGAGGAAATCTCGAAGCAGACCTCCTTTGTGAACGATCTCAACGCCGATTCGCTCGATAGCGTCGAGTTGATCATGGAGTTTGAGGACGAATTTGATATCAGCATTCCGGACGAGGAAGCTGAGAAGATTCAGACGGTTGGACAGGCCGTCGATTACATCACGGCCCATCTGAACAAGAACGGCTAAATTCTTTAGAGAGACGCGCGGCGAGGTGGCCGGGATGAGTCAGCGACGGGTTGTGATCACCGGGGTCGGCGCCATCACGCCGCTGGGGGCTTCCGCCGCGGCGTTGTGGGATGGCCTGCTCAGCGGGCAGTCGGGCATTCGCCCGGTTACGCATTTCGACGCTTCGCCGTTCGACGTGCGGTTCGGCGGCCATTGCGCCGATTTCGACCCCGATAAACACCTCGATAAGCGTGCGGCGAAGCGGATGGATCGCGTCGTCCAGCTCGCGGTCGCGGCCGGTAAGCAGGCCGTTGCCGAGAGCGGCGTCTCCGCCGACAAGATGGACCAGACGCGCTTCGGCGTGATCGTGGGCACGGGCATCGGCGGGCTAAGCGAGCTGGAAGAGCAGCACCTGCGGCTGATGCAGAAGGGGCCCAGCAAGGTTTCGGCGTTCACCATTCCGAAGCTGATGGCCAACGCCGCCGCCGGTCACCTGGCGATCGAGTTCGGCGCACAGGGCATCAGCACGACGGTCGCCACGGCCTGCGCCTCTGCCGGCAACGCGATGGCCGACGCGCTGGCGGCCATCCGCCGGGGCATCGCCGAAGTCATCATCACCGGCGGCACCGAAGCGTCGCTGACGCCGCTGGGCGTGGCGGCCTTTGCGGCCATGAAGGCCCTGAGCACGCGTAACGACGACCCGGCCCGCGCCTGCCGTCCGTTCGACAAGGATCGCGACGGTTTCGTGCTGAGCGAAGGGGCTGGCATCCTCGTTTTTGAAGAGCTCGAGCACGCGAAACGTCGCGGTGCGCCGATTTTGTGCGAAGTGCTCGGCGCGGGAGCGACGACCGACGCCGGCGACATGGTCGCCCCCGATCCCGAGGGTCGCGGTTCCGGCCGCGCGATCATGCTCGCTTTGCGCGACGCAGGCGTGAACCCCAGCGACATCGACTACATCAACGCCCACGCCACCAGCACCCCGCTGGGCGACGTGGCCGAGACCGTCGCCATCAAACGCGTCTTCGGCGATCACGCCCGCAAGGTCGCGATCAGCAGCACCAAGAGCGCCACAGGTCACCTGCTCGGCGCCAGCGGAGGCGTCGAGACCATCGCCTGCATTCGCGCGATTCAGCACAAGGTCGTGCCGCCGACGATCAATCTCGAGCAGCCCGATGAGCAGTGCGATCTCGACTACACCCCCAAGACGCCGCGCGACCGCAATGTCCGCGTCGCGCTGAACAACTCGTTCGGCTTCGGCGGCCATAACGCGTGCCTGGTGCTCCGCGCGATCTGAGAAGTGAGTTTCGAGTGCAGAGTGTCGAGTTGAAGACGTCGCGTGCGGGGCTGTTCTCCTAACTCGAAACTCTGCTCTCGTACTTCGACACTTTCTCTGGTGCCCCCATGATCGATGCCGCCGCTGATCAGATTTGCGCGATCGGCCGCCGCGCCTATTCGCGCGGGCTCGTCGCCGGCATGGAGGGCAACATCTCCGTTCGACTGGATGAGCGGCGCGTCCTCTGCACGCCGACGATGCACTGCAAAGGCACGCTCACGCCCGCGGATCTCTGTGTGATCGATCTCGAGGGCCGCCGCCTCGAAGGCGCCCGCAGGGCCAGCAGCGAGATGCCGATGCACCTGGCGGCCTACGCGGCCGACGCCGGCGTGCGGGCCGTCGTGCACCTGCACCCGCCCTATGCGACGACCTTCGCCGTGCTGGGCGAGAGCGTGCCGACGGGCCATCTTCCGGAGGCGGAGATCTTCTTCGGCGCGGTGCCGCTGGTGCCCTATGCCACGACCGGGACGGCGGCGATGGGCGACGTGCTGCGACCGTTTGTTCGCGAGCATTGCGTTGCGCTGCTGGAGAATCACGGCGCGGTCAGTTGGGCGGTCGATCTCGAACGCGCGTACTGCCTGATCGAATCGCTGGAGGCCGTTTGTCGCGTCGTGCATCAGGCCCGCCAGATCGGCACGCCGCGCGAGATCGCTGCGGAAAAGCGCCGCGAACTGGCCGACCTGCGCGTCCGCGTGCGCGAGGCGATGCGTCAGCCGACGGCCCCCGCTTCGACCGGAGCACGGTGGCAGGCGCTGGAATGAGCACGCCGCGGGCGAAGGGCGGCGCGAAGACAGATGCGTTTCGGCCGCGGGCCAGATCCATCGCGCAGGGCGGCGGACCGGCGCTGGGGGCGTCGAAGAAAAATCGAAAGCCCCGCGAAAGCGGCGCGGCGCGAAGCGCGCGTGTGCAGCGCATCATTGCCGGCTTGCGGGCGTGCTATCCGGACGCCGACTGCGCCCTGCATCATCACAACGCATTCGAACTGCTCGCCGCGGTGATCCTCTCCGCCCAATGCACCGACGAGCGGGTCAACATGGTCACGCCCGCGCTCTTTGCTCGTTACCCCGATGCGGCGGCGCTGGCTGCGGCAGAGCAGGCGGACGTTGAAGCCCTGGTTCGCTCGACCGGATTTTTTCGCAACAAGGCCAAAAACCTGATCGGCATGGCCCGGCGGCTGGTCGAGGCGTTTGGCGGCGAAGTGCCCGCCGACATGGACGGGCTGCTGTCGCTGCCGGGCGTTGCGCGTAAGACGGCGAACTGTATTTTGGGCTCGTGGTTCGGCCGCAATGACGGCATCGTCGTCGATACGCACGTCGGGCGGCTTTCGGTCCGCCTCGGGCTGCTCTCCTCGGCCAAAGACGACAAGGACGCGGTGAAGATCGAGCGCGATTTGTGCGAGCTCATCCCGCAAGACGACTGGACCTGGTGGTCGCATGCGCTCATTCATCACGGGCGCGGCGTCTGCATCGCCCGCAAGCCGCAATGTCAGAAATGCGTGTTGGCGAAGGACTGCCCCAGCGCCGTGATCGACGATTCGGAACTAGACTCTGGAGCAGACGGGAGCCGCGACGGGGCGGACGCGGTTCCTCGGAAGTCGAAGGCCGCTTCCGCACGGGCGCGGCTCTGATTTCGAGCGATTGATCTCTTTGGGATGGAAAGGCGCCGATGTCCTCCGCTGCCATGCCGCTCTTTTCGCCGCAACGTCTCGTCGAGCTTCGCGCGGCGGCACTTTCGTATTTGCAGGAGCAGCTTCGCGATCGCGCGCCGGCGAGCGCGGATTTCGCGGCTGCGTTTGATGAATCGCCCCTCGACGGAGAGGGCCCAGCGGCGCTCTTCCGGTTTGAGCTCCGCCCCGGCGGACCGGCGGGCGCATGCGCCGCCGACGATGCGCTGCGCCATTTTGTGGTCGTGGGTGAGACGGCGCCCAACTACTCTCCCGCCTTCGGCCTTTCGGACGACGACGCCTATAGCCTGCACATCGGCACGCGTTTTCTGCTGGAGATGGGCCTCGAAAAGCTCGACGCCGACCAGGCCGGCGAGCCGCTCCGCGCCACCGCCGAGCGCCTCGCGCGCGACTGCAATCCGACCGCGACGATCGCCGACGTGCAATGCGTGCTGGCGTTTCGTTGTCAGGAAAGCATCTTCGGCGTGGTGCGCCTCTCGATCGGCGCGCAGCCCGTTTATGCGATCATCGGCGATGTCGCGCCGGGCTTCGTCGAACAGGTTGGCCATCCGCCGCAGATGGCGCTTCGCTTGCACCTCGGCCGCGTGATTCGTGCGGAAGCACGGGCTGGGTGAGGCCAGCTTCCGCGAGCGGACTCCGAGTTCGCTCGCGGCCGGCTGTGTTTTAATTGGTGTTCGAGTCGCGGAGGCGGCGCCGCGCCTTACCCGGTCAGCAGCGCTACAAACGCCCCGATATCGCCGACGGTCACAAATCCGTCCTGATTGATGTCCGCCAGGTTGATGTTGCAATCGGGATAGGTGCTGGCGTAGCTCGCGGGGTTGGTGAGCGCCAGTACAAAGCCGCCGATGTCGCCGACCGTGACGAAGCCGTCGCAATTCATGTCGCCCAGAAGCTCGCCATCGGGCAGGATGCCCGGCCAGAAGCCGCCGCTGAGCGTGAAGCCGCCGCCGGACAGGACGCCGGCGTCGGGCTGGCCGATCGTGCCGGAGACGGTGAAGCCGGCGCCGCTGCTGGTGCCGCCGCCGCCGTCGATGGTGAACCACGGAACCGCGAATTGAGCCTGTGTGGCGGCGAGGCCGCCGGCCGCGACGAGTGCGGCAATCTGAGCGATACGTCGCATGAGCGAGCCTCCGATGCGGGCGTTTCTGCACGAGAACCGGCGCGGAATCGGCGCCGAAGCGAGCGGTGCCATACGCGTGTCCGCCGTTCGCGGCGGGCAAACCGTGCCCTCATTCTCTAATAGCGAAAACTGCGCCGCGGCCGGACAAAAAAGTTGGGAGTTGCGTGCCTTTGGCGGAGAATCGCCCCCTCGCCGGAGGATTTGCCGGGTTTTACGTTGCTTTCGGGGCAGCGGGGGCCGGGAAAGATCGGATCAGCGCGGCGAAGCGGCCGGAACGTGGCGTACGCGGACGCGGTAGGTCCGTGCCGCCGGCTGGGAGGCCGGTGGGGGGCTGGGGTGGGCGGTGATGGCGGTCGTCTGGCTGCCGGGGGCTGGGTCAATCGCCCGTCCGGCCTCGCCTGCCGGCGCGGCATTTGGGACGGCGGAAGGCGCTTCGGTCGCCGTCTTGGAAGCCGCTCGGCCCGCGCCATCGGCTGAAGGCTTGGCGGCGGGCAATTTGGTCTCAATACCGGACTGCTCGGGCTGGCTCGCGCTGTCGGCGTCACCGCGCTTCATCTCTTCAATGATTCGCAGAAACTCCAGCTCCTCGGCGATGGCGGGGTCGGCGAAGAGCGGCGTCTCCCGCGTCGTCGGGCGGCGCTCGGCCGCGTAGCGCGTGGCGCGGCCCGGACTCGCGGCAGGGGGCGGGGCGGCGTTTACCGGCGGTGCGGGCGACGGGGTTGCCATCTCGCGTGAGCCGGTGGCTTTGTGACGCACCGCGAACATGCGCTCGTCGTCCGAGGTCGGCGCGACGGGAGCGTCCGCAGACGCGTCGTCCGCCCGCTCGTCGGGCGAATTCGGTTCGCCAGCGAAAGCGAGCGTTGCCGCGGTGGGCATCAACTCTGCAAGTAGCGCGTAGTCGCCGCTGATGCGGACGTTCGCGCCCCGCGCGGGGTCGGCGGCAATCAGCGCCAGCGCGCGGCCCAGTCGCTCGCGATCGACTTCGACCACGCCTTCCGCGGCAGCCGCGACCGACGAAGCGTCGCGCACGGCTTCCGACGGACGCGGGCCGCCGGCGCTGAGATAGCGGAACAGCACATCGGTCATACGTCGCGGGGACGTGTTCTCGTCGATCACTTCGATCGACAGATCGATCTCGTTCGCGATATCGGACGGGGCGCCGGCCGCGATCAGGCTCGCGCTCGGTTCATTCGCAGCAATTGGTGTGTCGCCGGGAGCTGCGATGCCGGTGCGGGACTCGTCCGCGGTTCGTTCCGGTTTTGCGATCGCGACCGCAGCCTCGTCGCTCGCTGCGTCTCCGACATGCTCGGCAACCGTTTCTGGGGTTGTCGGGGTTTCTGCGGACAATTTCTCCGATCGGGTTCGATCGGACAGAGCGATCGGAGCCGACCCGCCGGTAACGTCACGACCTTTGGCCACTTCCGCCGAAGGAGGCGCAGGGGCGTTTAGTGCGACTGACGGTGAATCCGCAGGCGTTGGTCGCGCCGCGCGGTGCGCCATCCAGCCCGCCATCGTGGATAGCACCACGATCGCCGCACTGCTCAGCGCCAGGGTCGCGCGATGGATCCGAATGATGCCGGGCTCGCGGCCGATGAGATTGTGTTCGGACCGCGACGCGCGCGCCGCAGCGCGCGGGGGGTCACTTTTCGACAGATACTCTGCCGCGAAATCGACGGGCGCCGCCTCGCGCGGCAGGCTTCGGACTCGGGCCGCGATCTCGCGCAGCGCCGCCAGTTCTGCCGCGGCAGCGGGCGAGTTGCGAACCGCCGCCTCGACGCGCGAGCGCTCCTCCGGCGTCACCTCGTTGTCGAGGTAGGCGCTGAGAAGTTCGGGCTCAAAGCTCGGCGTCTTCATTTCCACGTTTCGGCTTTTCTCCGGTCAACAGTTCGCGGAGGATGGCACGTCCGCGATGAATCCTGCTCTTCACCGTGCCCACGGGCACCTCAAGCACGCGGCTGATCTCCGCGTAATCCAGCCCTTCCACGTCACGCAGCACGACCGCGGCGCGAAATTCCTCATCGACCCTGGCGATGGCGGCGCGCAGCCGTTCCAGCTCTTCGGCGCGATCGATCGACTCCTCGACCGACGCGCCTTCGGGCGCGGCCCATTCGCGTGACCGTCCGGTGCGGTCTGGCTGATCGAGCGACTGCGTTTTGCGGGAGCGCAGTCGAAGATGCGAGATGGTGACGTTTACCGCGATGCGGTAAAGCCACGTGTACACGCCCGCACGGGCTTCAAAATTTCCTACCGCGCCCAGCGCTCGCAAGAACGTGCTCTGCGTCAGATCGGCCGCGTCGGCACGGTCGTGGCACAATCGCAGGACGACGTTGTACACGCGGTCCTGATAGCGTGCGACGAGCATGCCGAAGGCGGGCCGATCGCCGACCTGTGCCCGACGGACAAGTTCCTCGTCCTTTGGTCCGATATCCTGCCCGTCGGACGGCACCGTCAGCCTTTCTGCCCAATACGACGCACCCGCGAGCTGGTCGGTTCCCGCGGCGAATTGTTGCGAAGTGTAATGCCCGAAAGGACTTTCGCACGCAGGGCCGGCGGACTTTCCCCTATTCCCGCGACGAGGCGCAGGCTTCAGCGTGCGCGGTGTTTCTCGATCCCCCCGTGCAGCGTCGCCCTCACAAATTCGCCTCAATAAATCGCAGTCGCAGCTCCGCATAGTGCCGCGGCGCCGTCCGAATGCCGTGCTTGTTTCGCGGATAGGTCATCAACTCAAATTGCTTGCCGGCGTTCTGCAGCGCGTGCATCAGCTCGACCGAGTTTTGCACGTGCACGTTCTCGTCGAGCAGGCCATGGACCAGCATCAGCCGTCCCTTGAGGCTCGCCGCCGCCTTGGTCACGCTCGATGAGTCGTAGCCCGCGGCGTTGTCCTTGAGCAGGCCCATGTAGCGCTCGGTGTAGATCGAGTCGTAGTTACGCCAATCGGTCACGCTGCCGCCTGCGATGCCCGTCTTGAAGCGGTCGCTGTGCGTGAGGGCATAGGCGGTCATGTACCCGCCGTACGAAAATCCGGTGATTCCGATTCGCTTCGGGTCGGCGATGCCGCGCCGCACGAGCCAATCGACGCCGTCTTCGATGTCGCGCAGCTCCAGCGCCCCGAGGTTGCGATAGACCTGCCAGGCATATTTCGCCCCGCGCCCGCTCGCGCTGCGCGGATCGCAAATCCAGACGACATACCCCTGCTGCAACAAGTATTGCTCAAGCAGCGCATCGCCCCGCGTCCGCCAGCTACGGCTCACCTGCGGCGAATCCGGCCCGCCATAGACCATGCACCACACCGGGTACTTTCGCAGGGGCGAAAAGTCCGCCGGCTTCAAGAGAATCGCGTTGAGCGTGTCGCCGTCGCGCGTGGGGGGATGGACGATCTCGGCCTTCGCGAAGCCGTGGTCGCGGGCCGGTGCGTCGGAGAGCACGCCCAGCATCCGCACCAACCCGCCATCGGCGCGGCGCAGCGCCAGCCGCGGCGGCTGCGTCAGGCTGCTGTAGCGATCGACGAAATGCGTGCATTTTTCATCGAATGTCGCGCTGTGCGAGTAGCCCGGTTCGGTCAGCCGCTGTACCTCGCCGCCGGCCAGCGGCACGCGATAGACATGCTCCTCGACGCTGCTGTCGCGTGTGCCCTTGAAATAGAGCCAGCCGCCGGCCTCGTCGACTCCCGCGATGTCGCGCGCCTCCCATTCGCCGCTGGTCAATTGGCGAATCAGTTCGCCGCTGCGGCGATAGTGGTAGAAGTGCTTGAATCCGTCGCGCTCCGACTGCCAGAGAAACGTGCCGTCCTTCAGGAACAGCGGCTCGATCAGCCGGTTGGTCCAGGCCTTCGACGACTCCATCAGCACCTTGCGCGCCGCGCCGGTCGCGGGGTCGGCCTCCATCAGGTCCAGGCACTGCTGCGCCCGCTCCTGCACCTGAAACATCAGCTTGTCATCCGGGGTCCAGGTCACATGCACGATCAGCGGCTCGTCGTTGGCATAGGCGGAGAGGTCTACCCACGTTGTCGTGTACGAGGCCGTGCCCTGCGAGGCGGCGGGCGCCGACGACGAGCCGTGGTTGATTCGAATGATCCCCAGGCGCACGGTGGGATTCGGGTCGCCCGGCTTCGGATAGGGCAGCGTCTCGGCGATCGGGTGTGGCGGCACTTCGTCGAGCACGGTGTAGATCGGCACGCGCGACTCATCGAGCTGCAAGAACGCGATGTAATTTTGGCTGGGGCTCCACCAATATCCGCTGTAGTTTCCGCGCCCGTAAATCTCTTCCTGATAGATCCAATCGAGCACGCCATTGAGGCGGGTCGATGACCCGTCGCTGGTCAGCCGCGTTTCGGCGCCGGTGCGCGCGTCGAGCAGGTAGAGGTCGTTGTCGCGGACGAAGCTCATCAGCCCGGCTTTGCCCGGGCCCTGCAACACCTTGCGCTTCTCATCCTGGTTTGCGATTTTTCGCGCCACTGTGTCGCCGGGGCCGACGACGTAGATGCCGCGCTCGTTCGTCACGCGATACCAGCCGTCCGGGCCGATGCGCGCATCGCCTGGAAACTTTCGGACGGCAGCCAGTTCGGCCTCTGTGAAATCGGGATTGGCGTCCAGCGCCGCCAGCAGGGCGCCCGGCGTGATCGGCGCGCCATTATCAAAGCCCGGCCCCGCGTACCGCTTTGGCTCGCCGCTATCCCAGATCAGCAGCGACCCATCGGCCTCAAACCTGGTGCCCGGCAACTGCCCGCCGCTGAAATCGACTTTGTTCGGCCCATAAATCGCATCGAGCGTCAGGCGCTTCGCTGCGCAGCCGATCGGAGCGATGGCAAGTGCGGAGGCGAGAACAACCAATAGCGAACGCAGCGGCCGACGAGTCGCGAAGCGGTGCATCACAGTGGTTCCTTGCTGTCGAAAGAGTCGGAGAGGTGGAATGATGGAGGGCGCGACGCGCGCGGTCAATCGCGATCCCATCAGGCGTCAAAGATCGGATTCGCGATGCTGTCGCTTTCGGTCACGATTCGTAGAACCCGCACCTCT
>JALHOX010000069.1 GCA_022842805.1 Phycisphaerae bacterium
GAGCAGTGCCTGGCCCAGCGAGACGTTGGCGACTGTTTCGATCTCCGCCATGAAGATGTATTTGCCGTCGAGGCGCAGGATGGCGTCGTCGTTGTTGAAAAGCTCGATGCGGGCGTCGTCGTCCATCGCGTCGCCGTCGCCGTCGAGATCGACTCGCACACCTTGGCGGAGGACGACGGTCGCGTTCGCGGCGTTGCCGCCCGGCACAAAGACGAGCACGCCGTCCTCATCCGGATTCGGGTTGTTGGTGGTCGCGCCGTAGACGTAGTCGCCGTTGTCGTTCGAGACGGTGGTGAAGAAGCAGCCGGTGAAGATCGTGTCGTCAAACAGCTCGCCCTTGATGCCGCCCGGCACTTCGTCGTCGGTGGACGCCACGACTGCGCCGTTGCGGACGAGCCAGTCCTCCGTGTCGGCGTTGTTGCCGCGGGCGAACCAGTCGCCATTCGAGCCAAGGAACGGCTCGACGACGTTCAGGACGTTGCTGGTGAAGCCGGAGCCGGGCAGAATCGCGCCTTCCTGAATCACGACCGCGCCGTTGTAGAACAGAACGTCATCGATCGCGGTCGACGGGTTGTTGGTGTCGCCCTGGACCAGATAGTCGAGTCCATCGTTGGCGGTACGGAAATCGTCGCTGTCGATGAACTGCCAGAGGTCGGTCAGCGGGGCCGCGGCGTCGCCTTCGCGGACGGCGAAGGCGGAGCCATCCGTCAACAGGCAATAGGTGTCGGCCGTCGTGGGGAGGCCCAGCAGCGAGACGGCGAGGAAGTTGGCGGTGCCGTCGCTGTTGATCTGGCAACTGTTGATCGTCAGGCCATAGGTCGCGCCCGCGACGCCGTCGACGCCGTCGCCTTCGCGAATCGGGACTACCCAGGAGCCGTCGGCGTTCTGGCGATAGACGACTTCGTCGACGGTGGTGGCGGCGCTGGTGTTGTTGGAGCCGACCGTGGCGCCGGCGTCGTTGATCGCCATGGATTGGTCGAATATGCCCCAGTTTTCGCCGGCCAGGCCGTTGGGGACCGGCGTGCCTTCACGGGCGATGGTGCGCCAGGCGCTGGAGCCGCGCTTAACGAGGACGACTTCGTCTTCGGTCGTGGCCAAGCCGGTATCGGCGCTGAAGACGAGGTTGCGGCCGTTGGGGCTGCCGTAGATGCGTTCGAAGGCGGTGAATTTAGCGCCCGGAACATCCGGCACATCGGAGCTGGCAAGCGTGGGGATTTCCGAGAAGATGACCCGGGGTGGGGCGGCAAAGGCCGAGCCGGCCAGAGCCGCGAAGACCATCGATGTGGCAAGCAATCGTCGCATGATTCCTCTCCTTCAATTACAGGCCCAAATAACCCAATCACGATTCTGTCTACATCGCGGGGATTGCGGCGCCTGGTGCGCGCCACAGCCCGATTCACTCACATTTGTGCAGGCAGAGCGCCTGCATCACGGCAAGCTCGCGTCGTATTTATTGCTGAACCAGCAGGCCGACGAAATTGGCGATGTCGCCCACGCTGATCGCGTTGTCAAAGTTCGTGTCGGCGCGATTGATGTTGCACGCGGGATACTGCGCCAGATACGCCGGGGGATCGGTGAGTGTGAGCACGAACGGCGAAATGTCGCCGACGCTCAGCACGCCGTCGCAATTCAGGTCGCCGACTGAGCGGCGTTCGTCGAGCGCCGCGAGCACGACGCGCAGCGTGACTTCGGTGGCGGCGACGGCTTCGGGCAGGGTCATCGCGTAGCCGACGTGGATGTGTCCGCCGGTGGCGCACCAGAGCGGGTCGAGGGGGTCGTTGTGCAGATCCTGATACCAGTTGCCGTGATAGCCGATGTAGTTCGAGAGAAATGCGCTGGGGTCGATCGGCTCGATGAAGGCGTTCAGCGTCGGCACCTGCGCCTCGACTGCGTCGACGATGGCCTGCATCGGCTGGCTGCTGAAGCGCTCGTTGAAAAATGGCTCGCTGCTGCTCGGTAGCTCCGGTGTTGGACGCGTCGGGTTGAGGTAGTCGGGCGTCCATTGATTGAGCGGATAGACGCGGTTGCCGCCCTCCATTTCCCAATCGCGGTCGTTGCCGGCGCGGCTGAAGGTGACGATGCCGACGGGTTTCACGACATCGACCAGCAGCCACCAGTCGGCGGAGCTGTCCTGATAGTCGACTTCGAAGTCGCCGACGCCGCGGCCGAAGCCCTGGGGGAATTCGGGGAAGAATGAGTAAACGTTGTAGCCGCGGCCTTCCCAATTGGCTCCGATCCAGCCCAGCGGGTTTTGGGTAGCGCTGGTGCTAAAACGGCGGACCATCTCGTTGGTGGGCGGCCAGTAGCCCGTGATCATGACATTCGGCAGGCCGTTGCCGGGGCCGGCGAGAATCTCGGCGGCGCCGCGAACATGGCTGGGCTTGTCCGGATCGACGAGATAGCGTTCGTCGATCGGCACGAACGGGTTGGGCTGGAACCAGGGATCGTTCGGATCATCGTTGGCCCGCCGATCCTGCGCGAGCGCGTTGGACGTCAGTAGCGCAAACAGGACGCCCGCGCTCGCGACCATACGCCCAGGGCGCATTCTCTTCATTTGCAGGTTCCTTTTTTCCGTCCACCTTTCGGCGCCGCTTCAGAATGGCGACCCGAGCCCAAGAGGCGGGCTGTTGATTGCGTTCGTAGATTACCCGCCCATCCCACCGCTGTATATGCGATTATGGCAATAGGCTAAATCGCGCGGGCCCTCGCCGACATTGCTTCTGTGGGGCTTCGGCAATGAAGCAAAAGAACGATCGCCGCGGGGCACACCGGGAGGTGAAGCGTGCCTGCGGCGATCGCTCGGAGGTTTCGGCATTCGAGGCGCGCGGCGGGCGGTCGACGGACGCGTCGGCCGGCGGCGCTGCGCCTGTCGCTGGTTTGTTACGGACCGGTCAGCAGGGCGACGAAGGGCGAGATGTCGCCGACCGTCACGAAGCCGTCGCAGTTCACGTCAGCCGATTCGAGGCAGCAATCGGGGAAGGCGGCCACGTAGCCGGCAGGGTTCGTGATCGCGAGCACGAAGGGCGAGATGTCGCCGACGGTGACGAAGCCGTCGCAGTTCATGTCGCCGATCAGGCACTTCTTGCACAGCACGTCTTCCAGGAGGTCCGGGTCGACGGCGAAAAGCTCGCGGAAGGTGCCCTGCTGCTGGAAGGGCTCGTTATTGGCGGTGATGGTCGGCATCTGGTGCGCGTTGACGACCGGCTGCACGCGTCTGCTGTTGCAATCGCGGCACTGATTGTCGAAGCGCTGGATCAGATAAGGCACCGGGAAGGGCACGCCGAAGCTCTCGGTCGTGGCCAGAATGTAGGTGCCCAGCGCCGTCAGATTCGGCGTCGGCAGGTGTTGCGCGCCATAGTCAGCGCGGGGGCCGCCGAAGACCTCCGACGGAAGTGCGGCGTTTCCAAGGGCGTCGAGCCGCAGGGCCAGCACGTCGCGCGAGGTCGTGCCCGTCGGCGTGAAGGCGGGGGTGGTCGATTCGCCGCTGACGGTCACCCGGCCCGCGGGCGCGGTGATGTGCCGACCGATGTCGACGTTGCCGGCAATGTCGTAGCGGTTCGACCAGCCGGGCGCGCCGTTCTGGTTGATCTGGAAGGCCAGCACGTCGTGGAAGAACGTCGGGAATTGACAGGATTGGAGGCACTGGGCGATGACATCGCCGCCGATGACCAGATTGGGCACGCCTCCGGCGACGGGCTGCAAGTCGATTGAGTAGCCGTGCTCGACGACGCCGAAGTTGCCGACCGGAGTCATGATGGGCGACTGGCCGTACCAGCGATTCAGCAGCGGATTGCCGCCGGCATCCAGCCGGGTGACGAGTACGTCGCTCTCGACTTCGGCGTTGACCGCCGTGTTGAAGATCCGGTTGCAATTGCCGACCAGGGCGTACTCGCCGGTGCGAGTCTCGATCACCTGTTCATAATTAGCGCGACCGCGTACGCCGTTTTTCACGGCCCAGGCGTCGCGCTCCCAGATGATGTTTCCGATGCCGTCGGTGCCGACCGCGACGGCCGTGCCGAGGTCGTTGGGGGTGGTGATGCGCCAGCCGCAAGCGACGAATTGGAGTGGCGTGCCCGGTAGATCACTGACTTCGATGACGTCGTAGAAGGACTCGATGCGGTCGTACACGCGGAACCAGACGACGTTGTTGCCGGGGTCGAGGCGCAGCAAGTAGGCGCCGTCCTGAATGAGCTGACCGTTCAGGCTCGTCTCCGAGAATTCGCCGCAGACGATCGATCCGTTGTCGGACGTAGCAAAGATCTCCCGCGGGCGCAGGTCGAAGTTCACCTGTCCTTCATTGGGGATGCGATAGGTCGTCCAGCGAATGGGGGAGAGGTCATTGTCCATGCGCACCACCAGGGGGCGCTCCGGGGTCAGCGGCAAAAACGGAACCTGCTGATAGTCGGCGACATACATCAGCGTGCCGTCGACGGCAGGGTCGATCGCCTGCGAAACCGTGTCCTTGAAGGGGTTGTGCAGAACCTGCTGATTCCAGACATACTGTTGGGCCAGGGCGGGGCAGGCGAGCGCCGCGAGCGCTCCACATACAAAATGGCATCGACGCATCATCTTCAAATCTCCAGCGGTTTGAGAGTCTGCTTGGTGTTGCTCAAAACTCGATTCATTTCGCCAAGCGCTAAGAGGACGGACGAGCACCCCATGCGGCTATCCGGCGTGATCGGAATTTCGCCGCCCGGCCTGCCGCGCCGACGGGCCGCGCGGGGTCGCCGCTTTCCGTATAATCTGCCGAAACGGGCGACGCCCCGGGACCGCGCCGCAGGGCGGCCCGGAGAATCTCTCGTAACTAATTGAATGCTCGGTACTTAGCCGCTTCGCACAGGAACAAGCATGATCCGAATGCACGTCTTGACCCTGGGAATGCTGATCATTGCCCAGGCCAGCACCCTGCAGTGTCCCCTCGGTACCGATGCCGGGACGCCCGACTTCGTCTTTACGCCCACCCCGCGCACCATCCCCACTTTCGCCGACCGATCCACCGACACGGCCGAGGTCGGCGACGAGGTGTCGCTCTTCGCGGAGGCCGATGACATCGGCGGTGGAGCAGTCTTTTTCAGTTGGGTGCAGGTCGGCGGTCCGGGAGTGCGGATCGAGGACAGCCTCTCTGAAGAAGCCTTCTTCGTCGCCCCCTCCGTGGGCAGCGAAACTACGCTGGAGTTTCTGGTCACCACCCGCAACGCGGCGGGCGATGTCGGGCGGGCCACGATTGACGTGACCGTCGAGGCCGACCCCAGCTATCAGCCGCCCGGCCCCGACGGCACCCCGGTCACCGGCGGCGGGACACGCGGTCCCAATGCCAATGCGGGCTCCGACCAATCGGTTGAGGCCGGCTCCACGGTCATTCTCTCGGGCGCAGCCAGCAGCGGCGCTGGGCTGACGTTTAGTTGGGCCCAGGTTTTCGGACCGACGCTGACGCTTGAAGGCGCCAGCTCCGGCCGGCTGACCTTTACCGCGCCGGACTTTGTCAACGGAGGGACCAACCGGCTTGAGTTCGAGCTGACCGTCACCGATGTCCGCGGCCGCCGCGACACCGATCGCGTCATCATCAAGATCAGCAGCGCCGGCTCGGGCGACAACCCGCAGGTGCGCGTCGTCACCAACTTCGGCAACATCACCGTTGAGCTATTCCCCCAGGAAGCGCCAATCACCGTGGCAAACTTCCTGGAATACGTGGACGACGACTTCTACGACGGGTTGATCTTCCACCGCGTGATCGCCGGCTTTGTGATTCAGGGCGGCGGATTCCAGCCCGGCCTGACGCCGCGCGACGGGCGCGACCCGATCATTCTCGAATCGCGGAACGGCCTGCAGAACGACCGCGGGACGATCGCCATGGCCCGCACCAACGATCCAAACTCGGCGTCTTCCGAGTTTTACTTCAACCTGGTGGACAACAACGACCTGAACTTCTCCGAGGGGCCGCCGGTGGTCGAGGGCTACGCCGTCTTCGGCCGCATCATCGAAGGCTTGAGCGTGATCGACCGCATCGGCGCGGTCGATACCGAATCTCGCCAGGGGTTCAATGATGTGCCGGTGCAGGACGTGATCATTCAGCGCGTCGAGCGCGTCGCGCAATAGTGGCTGCGGCGTCAGGCGAAGGTCTGACGCCGACCATTCTCGGACAGTGGGGGGGGCGCGGCCGCTTCGCGCCCGCACTCGCCTCCGCCGCCTCCGCCGTTACACTGCAATTGCGACCCGTCGTACTCTCCCTGCGGCCTGTCGCCGAGACTTCGGAAAGACCCTACCGCGATGCGCGTGTGTTTTACGAGCGATCTCCACGGCACGCCGGTGCTCTACGACCAACTCGAGGCCCTGCTCGATCAGGAGCGCCCCGCGCTACTGATCCTCGGGGGCGATCTTTGCATCGATGCGCTACAGAGCGACCCCAAGGGCACTCAGGCCGCATTCGTCGAGAGTGATCTTGTCCCACGGCTGAAGCGCTGGCGGCGTGCCCTTCCGTCGCTGCGCGTGGCCGCCATTCCCGGTAATCACGAATGGGTCTGCACCTGGGACATCCTCGCCGCCCACGCCCGCCGCGGTCTGCTGGAATTACTCAATCTTCAATCGCCGCTGGTGCTGAACGGGCTGAGCATTCTGGGCTACGGCTGCACGCCGCCCACGCCCTTTTGGGCCAAGGATTTCGAACGGCTGGACCTGCGCAGCGACGATCCGGGCAACTTTGACGGGCTTTGTTGGGACGCCGCCTCGCAAAAGCCGAAGCGGTGCGCGGCGCGCGAGTTTTTTCCCACGCGGCCATCGATGGAAGATGACTTCGCCGTGGTGACGCCGCCTTCTGATCCCTGGGTGTTGGTCGCTCACGCACCGCCCTACGGCACTCAGCTCGATCGCCTGCCGCACGTCGCCGGGCCGGTCGGCTCGCGGGCGGTGCGGGCGTTTGTCGAGCGGTCTGCGCCGTGTCTTTCGCTCCATGGCCATATCCACGAATCGCCGTCGCTGACGGGCGGCTGGCGCGAGCGCGTCGGCCGGACGCTTTGCGTAAACCCCGGCCAGGAAGACGCCCGCCTTCACGCCGTCGTGTTTTCGAGCGAAGACCCGGTCGGCACCCTGCGACACAACCTTTTTCCATGAGCGCCTCGGATCGACCTGTCGTCGCGAATGTCCCGCCGCGGATCGTACTGATCGGCATGCGGGCCTCGGGCAAGACACATGTCGCCGCCGCGCTGGCGCGGCGGCTCGGCCGGGTCTGCATCGATACCGATCGGAGCATCGCCGACGCCCGCGGCCAGGTCATCGCCGACATCTTCAAAACGCTGGGCGAGCCGGCGTTTCGCGAACTCGAAGCCGCCGCCCTGGCCGCCGCCCTGCAATCGCCCGAGGTTGTGATCAGCGCCGGCGGAGGGGCCGTGTTGCGCGAAGACTCGCGCGCGTTGCTGGAAGCGGCCTATTGCATCTGGCTGACCGCCGAGGAACGCGAACTGGCCCGGCGCATGTCGGCCGACGCGGTCAGCGCCGCGCAGCGTCCGGCGCTGTTGGGCGGCGACCCGCTGGCCGAAATTGGTGCGCTGCTGGCGAAGCGCGCCCCGATCTATCGCGCGCTGGCCCGCTTGACCATCGCCACCGACGGCAAGACGATCGACGAGATCGTGACCGAGATCCTCGCGAAGTTGCCTCGCTGAGCCTCCCCTTTGAACCTCTTCTTCTCACTGACAGCACTCTTCATCGCCGCGCTGGGCCTGGCGGTCGGCAGCTTTCTCAACGTCGTCATCTATCGATTGCCGCACGGCATCTCACTGGCCCGGCCGCGCTGGTCGTTCTGCCCGCACTGCGGCGAATCGATCGCCGGCCGCGACAATCTGCCCGTTATCAGCTGGCTGCTGCTGCGCGGGCGCTGTCGCGTTTGCGCCGCGCCGATCAGCGGGCAGTATCCGATCGTCGAGGCGATGACGGCGCTGATTTTCACCCTGGTCTATTTTCTGCTGATCAGCGAATCGGCACGCGCCGGGCTGACCACGAACGCCTGGGCCGGCGGCGACTGGCCCTATGTCATCGCCTGCCTGACGCTGGCGGCCGCCATGATCGCCTGCAGCGCGATGGACATTACCTCCTACTCGCTCGACGTCCGCGTGACCGAGTTCGCCGTCGCCGTGGGCCTGCTCATGCACGTCGCGTGGCGTCGGGGCGAGCTGCACACGCCGCTCGCCGCTTCGCCGTGGGGCGCTGCCGGCGCCGCCTCTACCCTGGCGGCGCTGGTCATGCTTTGGATCTCCAACCGCGCCGCGCGCCGGGCGGAGTCGGCGGCGCAGCCATCGGGCGCCGCTGATGATGACCCCAGCGATGACGAGCCCGCCAACGAGGCGGCCGTGAGCGCGATCGAGGCTGCCGGTCGCCGGGAGGCGGGCCGCATTCCCGTGGTCGTCGCGATTCTGCTGATGCTGGCGCTGACGTCCGCGCTGGTGCTGTCCGGCGTGATGGGCGAAACGCACCTCGCCCAATCCACGCGCTGGTGGCTGCCGCCCCTCAGCCTCGCGCTGATCTATCTGGTCACCGTTCTGGCCGGCAGCGGCCACACAGAGGCCGACGCGGCGGTTCACGAAGAGATCGAATCCGAGGCGCGTTTTGCGCGGGCCACGGCCCTTTCGGAGTTGCTCTGGCTCGCCCCTGCGATCGTCGCCGGCTGCGCGGCCTACTTCGCCGTCGCTCATTCTGCGTATGCCGCCGACCTCTGGCGCGGTGCTGTGCAGTGGTCGCCCATTGCGCCCTTCCGCCCGCTCGCTGGTCTGGCGTACGGCCTTGCCGGGCTCGCGATTGCCGCCGCGCTGGGGTGGGCTCTCCGTCTGTTTTTTACCTTCGCCTTTGGGCGCGAGGCGTTCGGCACGGGCGATATCTACATCCTGGCCGCCGCCGGCGCCACGATCGGCCCCGACATCGCCGCCCTCGGTCTGCTTGCGGCGGTCGGTCTGGCGATGGTGGCGTGGATGCTCGCGCAACTTTCGAAATCGACCACGCTGCTCCCCTTCGGCCCGCCGCTGGCGATCGGGTTTCTGGTTGCGCTGTGGCTGAGCAGGCCGGCGTCAGAAATCGCCGACAACTATCGGCAGTCGATCGCGATCGCCGCCAGCGAACAGCCGCAGTTGCTTTGGCTGCTGGCCGGCATTTTGCTTGTCGGCATGGGCGCCGCGATCCTCGCCGCCAAGGCTGTTCGCCGCATTGTCGAACCCGCCGCCGAGGAAGACGCCGGCGATTCTGAGTAACCGCCTGCGTTGGCGTCGCACGACGAGGCGTTCACCGCTTTCATCGATCCGCTATCGGCGTTCGTTCCTCGCGGTGGGCTGCGGTCGCCTGCACTCGGCTATGGCTCGACGATTCCATTGCGAATCGCGAACCGCGCCAGCTCCACGCGATCGCGGGCGCCGACTTTGCGCAGCAGACTCGTTCGATAGGACTCCGCCGTCTTGTAGCTGACGGCCATCTGACTCGCCGCGTCGCGCAGGGAAAGACCGCGCGCCAGCAGCGGCAACAACTCGCTCTCGCGCCGCGAAAGCTTGATGACCCCGCTTCCCTCGGGTCCGGCCTCCAGCAAGGGGCGGATGCCCACGCTGAAATACTCGCGGTCGGCGAGCACCGCCTCGATCGCCATGCGCAGCTCGGGCACGCCGCCGTCCTTGATCACATACCCGTGCATGCGACACCCGGACCAGCCCCGCACAACGACCGGTTCGACCGCGGCGCTAATGAGCAGGATGCGGGCTTCCGGCGTCAGGCGCGGAATCATGTTGATCGCGTCGATCGCAGCGCCGCTGGCCGTGTCGGCGTCGACCAGGACCAGCTGCGGCTTTTTGCGCAGCGCGTCCCACACCGCGGTCGCAGCGAAATCGGAATGGATGGCGACTTCCAAACCCAGTTCGTGTCGCAGCAGGCTGGAATAGGCGGCGCGGTCCAGGTCGGAGCCGCCGACCAGGTAGATCAGAATGGGTTGAGGACGAATCGCCATCGCGCGTTCTCGCACTTCGTCGGGACGCACGCCCGAACCCCGGGCAATTTCGGGCGTGCGTAGCGTAGGCTGTCCGGTGCGGACATCATTCGACGCGGCCCCGTTGCGCGCCCGTCGCCAACCGAACGTCTGTCACATTATTCGGTTTTCGGTAGGGTGGTATCAGGCATATGCCTGTATCCCAAAAAAATCCCGAGGGCTGGGTCAGGTCGCACGGCGGACGCCTTACCTTTCTACGGGTCTTTACCGGTGGTGCGGGCAGGCTTTCGTCCGGCCCCGCCGCAGTTCGACCGCACGAATCGCTTGCCACATTCGGGGAATTCGCTGGGGGCGGCACGCGCGTCACTCCGTTTTTTTCGGCAGCCAGCGCGACTTATTCCAGCTCGTCAGCACGCCGATCGCCAGCAGCCCGAACGAGGTCAGGATCGCGCCCAGGCCGCGCAGTTGCGGCTGGCTCCAGATCGCGCGGCCGCTGAGCGCCGTCGCCCAGAGTGCGCCGGCGACGCCGCCGATCAGGTGGTAGCTCGTTCGCGGCTTGGCCAGGCCGATCGCCAGCCACGCGATCACCGATCCGATCATGACGCTGCGCGACAGCGTGTGACATTCGGGCCGCATTTCGAGCGACAAGGCCGCGATCGTCAGGGCTGCAACGCCAATGGAGCGCGATAGCAGCAGCGGCGTCAATCGGATGCACTCCGCAAAGGCCAACCAATGCCAGCCCGCGGCGAGCGCCAGAACCGCCCCCGCGTCTGGCATTCGCCCGCAGGTTGCGGCGGCCAGCGCGACGAAATGCACCACAATCGCCGCCCCGCCGCAGGGGCGGTTTCGTCGCACGATGGCCAGCAGCGTGAGATAGGCGACCGTGCCATACAGCCAGAACACGACGACCGTCGGTGCGGCGCGATACGTCTCGTGCGGCGTGGCGCGCAGCCAGTCGCGGACGGGGCCGTTTTGCCAGCAGAGCGCCACGAGTGAGAGCGCCACCAATCCGTGCAGATACGCGAAGTCCCGCATTCGCCACGCCGCGTGGCCCCAGGAGACCACCAGCCACGCAAGCGCATACGCCATCGGCTGGTTCCACGGTCGACTCCAACCGGCCATCGGCGTCTCGGCGTGAAACGAACCGATCGAACACCACAAACTGATCGCACTCAGCACTCCGACAACCTGCCGCACCACGATGGCCGGCGCGCGGCAGGCCCGCATCACTTCGATCGCCAGCAGCGAAAGCCCGCCGAGCGCAGGAGTTAGGTGTTGTGCCTCCGCATTGCAGAAAAATGCGTGGTCGATGCCGTACAGATGGGTCGCGCCGATCGCGATGACCAGCGCCACAAACCCGCCTTCGATCGATGCCGGATGAACGTGGAATTCGCCCGCCGGCTTGTCGCTTCGGCTGCGCCACGCGATCCCGGCTGCCCCGATCGCCCCGGCGAGACCCAGACCCCACCACGCGGCGTAAAGCCGCAGATCGTCTACGCCACGCGGACAGACATCGGGTGCGATCGCGATCGGCGTTGCTGCGATGAGGAGCAACACGATCAGCCCCGCCGCCGTCGCGCCGGGTCCAAAGCCCGTCGCCAGCGCCCGTGGTCCCACGATGAGTTGCGCGGCGGCGATTCCCGCCGCCAGCAGCGTGAAGCTTCGCCCCAGCACAGCATCGGCCAGCGTCAGTTCCAGCGTCGCGGCCAGGGGCGCGGTCCAGAAGAGCGCCGCCAACAGCCGGAGCGCCGGCTGATCCTCGGGGCTGCGACCCGCCCGATGCAATCCGACCACGGCGGTCAGGATCGCCAACTCATACACCGTCAGCGCTGCGAGGATCTGAAAGATGAGCGGCAACCGGCCGGGCGGGGCGTCTGGCTGGCGGAGCACCAGCGACGCGGCATAGATCATCGCCGCGGCGCTCAGGAGATAGGCCGGGTTGCGCCGCAGCCACCAATCGAGGGCGGCATGCAACGGAGTCGCGGTACGCATGCGCGTGAGAGACCTCCACGACCCGCGCCGCCGCGCGAATCGCGCAAAAGGACCGAACGGCGCGCACCGCTCCGCCGCGCACCGCGCGCGGCGCGAGCCGGCAACGCCCGCTTCGGTCAGGCTGTCAGTTGTTCAGCGGGGAGGCGGCGGCGGGGGGATAAAGCGGCGATGAATGAATGATGCCGAGGGCACATGGAATAATCTCCGGCCACACCAACGGCCTTCCGAACACAGCTACGGCTGGCGACCCGCCGCCCCGCAACCGCGCCGCGCGAAAATTTTGATGGGAATTGGCCGGTAGCGGGCGCGGTTTGCGGCCTGCAGGAAGCGCGTCCGGCTGGGACGCGACAGCGGATCGGATAGCCGCAGGGGCGAAAGCCAAATGCCAGCGGGCATGCCGGATCAACGCGTGATCCAGCGGCTGGCACGGCGCATGCAATGGACAGCCCGACGCGGTCGGTCGGTCCGCCCGCGCTCCGGTCGACGTCCGGGCCTGGCGGCCGCGGGTATTCGTAAACTCGGAGTTTCCATGCGATTGGTTCGTACACCACCGCTCGTGCCAAATCTGACGAGGCCGCGCAGCTTCGCCGCCGGAGGCGCACTTTCCGCACCCGGCCCCGCGCTGACGCCGCTCCGCGCCAGTCTGCGGCTTTTCGTCGCGGCGGTCGCCATTCGCCTGGCCTATTGCCTCGCCGTCGTCCCGCTCACCCCCGCCGACCCCGGCGCGTTCGACTACTTCTACTCAAGCGACGGCTACTGCATCCTGGCCCGCACCTGGTATCACGACGGGAAATTCGCTTTTCACCCCGACGCCCCGCCGACGCTGTTTCGAACGCCGGGCTACGTGATTCCGCTGGTCGCGGCCTACGCGCTGCTGGGAAATATGGCGCTCGCCGCGACTGCCGTGAATTGCATCGCCTCGGGTTTGACCTGCGTGCTGATCCATCGCGCCCTGGCGCCGATCGCCCCGCGCGCGGCGCGCTGGAGCGCCTGGGCGCTGGCCCTGTTCCCCCTCTCGATCCACTACTGCGCCCGCAGCTTTGACAATACGTTCATCACGCTGACCACCACGCTCTTCGTGGTCGCTGCGTGGCGCATGTTCGTTCTCGGCCGTCTGCTCCAGGGGGCCTATGCGGGCGCTGCGCTGGGCTTCGCGATCCTGACCAAGCCCGTGGCATTGCCCTTCGTTTTAGTCCTACCCGCATTCGCCACTGTGGCGCGCCGCCGCGCGCTGCCTGCGGCGCTGTTGGCGACGGTCGTCGCGTTGTTGGTCGTTTCGCCTTGGACGCTGCGAAACTATCGCGTCAGCGGCGAGTTCATCCCCTTGGGCACGGGCAGCGCGTTCAATCTCCTTGCGGGCACGTACCTCGCGGACACCCCCGGCGACTCGCGCGAGGCCTGGCAGCACACTCTTCGTCGCATCGCGCAATGCTACGAACATTGCTTCCGCCGCCCGCTCGACGCAGCGTCGCTGCGGTTCGGCTATTTCTACGACTTCACACCTGCTGCCGAACGCGAGTTTGCCACGCTCGTGAAGCACTCGCTCGCCGCCGAGCCGTGGATCTGGGTCAAGAAGCCATTCATCAATCTGGCCCGTTTCTGGTACTACTCCAGCGGCGATCACAAAGCCGCCGCGAGCCTGGCCTTCAATCTGCCGATGCTGGCGCTCGCGATTGTCGCCGTCCGTCGG
>JALHOX010000070.1:0-5798 GCA_022842805.1 Phycisphaerae bacterium
TCTGAACTTTCAGCAGGTTCGATTCCTCAGCTCTCAAGCGCTCGGCGTGCTCCTGACGCTGCGGCGTAAGGCCGAAAAGTCGAACGCGCAGATCGTGCTGGCTGAGCTCCGGCCCGAGCTGGCGCGCGTCTTCAAGATCACGAACCTCGACAAAATGTTCAAATTCTTTGATACGCGCCAGGACGCCGGCAAGCACTTCGGCGTCGAGATCCCGCTGGAGATCCTTGCGGCGCTGTCGAAGAAGATCGAAGTTAAGCCCAGCTAAACCCGCCCCGTTCGCCCGCGATCAAAGCCGGGCATATCGCCGCAAAATTCGGCTGGTGAACTGCGCCTCTCACGCTCCCGGACCGGGCGCGCGGAACAGGCGGCTCCGCTAATACAAAGCTATCCCCCTGCGTGTGCCAACCCCAAGAAACCGCTACTTCTGGCGGTAGGTGATTCGGCCGCGCTTCAGGTCGTAGGGCGACAGCTCCACGGTGACCCGATCGCCGGGCAGAATTCGAATGAAGTTTTTCCGCATTTTCCCCGACACGGTCGCGAGCACCTCGTGCTTGGATTGCCCGACATCGGCCTCCAGCAGGAACATCGCGTTGGGCAGCGCCTTCACGACGACCGCCTCCATCTGAATCGTATCTTCCGTCGCCAATCAGTCTCCGTTTCCGCCGTTGTGAGCCAGTATCAAGGCACCTGCGCCGAACCGATCGGCGCTGCGCGACACCAGGCCCCAATGGCCATTATTCTGGAAAAACACAGCGGCAGGCGCAGCATGCTGCGGCCCGATGCTCGATTTTCAGCCTATTTTCGCCAGACTGAGAAATTAACAGGCGACGGCGCGGGCGTCAAATCTGGTAGGGTCGCCGTAATTACGCAATCGCCCCGGGCGCAGCCGCGTCCATTAGACGGAGAAGGCCGTCCGGCGGTACAACTGCCGTCGAAAGTGCCGAAAAACATCGGCGATTCGCCGAAAAACTTGGAAAGGAATCGGTTTCGCATGTGGAACTGTAGAGCGATTTTTAAGACGTGCGTGGGAATGCTGATCGCGGCGTCGCCGGCGATCGCGGGGGATCTAGCCGAGATTGAGGCCAAGCTGACGGAGAAACTGGGGCAGATCCAGTCGTTCCGCGGCGACATGGTCATGACCGCGCAAATCAAAGAGCCGGTGAAGGTGACGCAGAAGATGACCGGAAAGGTCGCCGGCCTGCTCGCCGACGGGAAGTACTACACGCGGCAGGAAGGCAAGTCGGTCCGGACGATCGAGATGGGCGAGAAGCCTCAGACGATCGAGGGCGACATGCTGAACGTTGTCGACGGCGAATTCAGCTGGAGCGAACAATCGGCCAACGGTCAGAAGGCCGTCATGAAGGCCAAGCCCACCACCAGCCCGCCGCTGGGGAAGGACTATCTGACCAAGCTGCGCGATGAGTTTGATCTCACCCGTGCGGCGGATGCGGCGGTCGAAGGCGCCGAATGCTGGGTGATTGAGGCAAAGTTCAAGCAGCCGCGGCAAGCGCCGGGCCCTCAGCCGGAAAAGCTCGTGCTTTTCTTCCGTCAGAACGACGGCGCCATGGTCCGGACGCTCGGCGTCCTGCCCGACGGCAACACGCTCTTTACGATGGACTACAGCAATATCCAACTGAACCCGAACCTGAGCGCCAGCGATTTCGCCTATGCACCGCCGGAGGGCGTGAAGGTCGTCGATCGCACGGCGCCGCCGGCGCCGAACGCCGCGAGCGGTCCGGCGATCACCCCGACGAGCGCTCCTTCGGGCGGAAAGTAGCCGATAGCCGAAGCGGATTGGTTTTTCACGCCGGCGGTCGAATTGTGAGGATCGGCCGTCGGCCCGTTGATCGAATCGGCGTGAGTTGGGGCCGGGTTTTGGAGCAAGTCTTCGGACGAGTCGTCCAGTGAGTGACCGCGCAGGCTGAAGCCTGCGGCTCGGGTATCGGGTTCGAGGACGCGGCTCGTAGCAAGCAGGGATGCGTCGTGCGAATCATCGTGCTCAAGCAGGATGCGATGGTCGCAGATCTCGTCTGCGGGCGCGAGGCGATCTACCTCGGCACGCGCGAGACCTGCCAGATCCAGCTCGACGACGACCGCGTCGCCGCCCAGCAACTCGTCATTTATCCCGACGGATCGACGGGCGACTGGCTGGTTTCGCAGCTCGACGCCGCGGTGGACGTGAAGCACAACGGGGAGTTGCTCATCGACCGCGCCCCCGCGCGCACCGACGATGAGCTGGTCTTTCTCGAGTACATCGTCCGCATTTTCCCAGAGTTTGAGCCGGCGGCGGTCGATCGCGGCCTGGTGCACACCACCAAGGAGCAGCTCGAAAAGTACGCCGCCACCGCCCTACCGCCGCTGACGATCACCAAGAAGGCCGACGACACGCTGAGCGTGCAGCGGATGATCTTCACCAAGGCCGGCCGGGCGAATCTGCTGGTATCGCAGTGCACGACGCCGACGGAATTCATCGACGTGGTGATGCAGGCGCTGTTCACGCAGTTCACGGCGCAGCGGGCGTGGATCGGTCTGCGTCGCGTCAATTACGGCCCGATGGAATACGTCGAGGGGCGATTCATCACCGGCGAATCGGCCGAACTGCCGCCGATCGGCGACATCCTGCAGACCCGCGCGCTCGACCGCAGCATGTTCCTGCTGGTGCCGCGCATCAGCAATGAACTGCAAGTCAGCGTGCTTGCCGGCCCGATGCTGGGGCCGGAGGGGCCGCTCGGCATGATCTACCTCGACTCGGGCGACAGCGGGCGGCGCTTCACGATCGAGGAGCTGGACGAGTTCATCGCCATCACCAGCATCTACGGCGTTCAGCTTCACGCGATTTTCCAGTCGATCGCCAAGAACCGCGCGGCGCTGATCGAAGGCTCCGTCAGCGTGACGCACGAGATCCAGACGTTTCTCACGCCGCGCAAGCTGCCCCAGTGGGAAATGCTGCAATTTGGCGCCTTCCGCGAGCCCGGGCGCGAGCACAGCGGCGATATCTATGACGTCGTAAAGCTGGTCAACAACCTCGCGGCGTTTTTTGTGGCGCACACATCGCAGACCGGCTCGCTGGCGCCGATGCTGATGGCCCAGGCGCACGCCGCGTTTCGCTGCGCGTGCATGCACCAGGACAATCCGGCGGTTTATCTGCGCGGTTTGAACTGGCTGGTCTTCGACCCCGGCGCCCCGCGCACGCTGAACTGCTTCATGGGGGCCGTCGACCCGAACAGCGGCGAGATGCGCTACGGCTTGGCCGGCGACGTCGGGGCATACATCATCGGCTCGCGCGGCATCGAGCGGCGGCTGGGCGGCGAGACGGCCCAGCCCGCGCTCGGAAGCGAACGGAACATCGAATACGCCGTGCTTTCGGAGCAGATTGAGCCGGGGGAGACGCTGGTGCTGTACACCGCAGGCGTCACGACGGCGCGCAACCGGAAAGAGGAGGTCTTCGGTGAAGAGCGCTTCCTCGGCATCCTTGGCGACGGCTTTGGTCAGCTCGCCAGCGCGATGCTCAAGGAAATGCTCTCCGATTTGCGTGGATTTACCGAGGGTGGGAAGCAGCCGGACGACATCACGGTCATCCTGGCGCATCGTGTGGCGGATTGACGATGTGAAACGGTGAAGCCGGATCGCCCGTGCGGCCTGTCGGCCGCCGGATGATCCAGACGATTCACCGTTTCAGCGTTTACTACTTCTTCGCGTTCGCGAAGTACGCTGCCACCGCATCCCAATTCACAACGTTCCACCAGGCCGCGACGTAATCGGGCCGGCGGTTCTGATAGTTGAGGTAGTAGGCGTGTTCCCATACGTCGAGGCCCAGCAGCGGCGTTGCGCCGTCCATCAGCGGCGAATCCTGGTTGAGCGTCGCGTGAACGGTGAGCTTGCCGCCCTTTACGCTGAGCCAGGCCCAGCCGCTGCCGAAGCGAGTGGTCGCAGCCTTGGCGAACTGCTCCTTGAAGGCGTCGAAGCTGCCGAAGGTGGCGGCGATGTCGGCGGCGAGCGGGCCGGACGGCGCGCCGCCCTTACCGGGCGCCATGATCTGCCAGAACAGGGCGTGGTTGGCGTGGCCGCCGGCGTTGTTGATCAGCGCCTGGCGAACATCGTCGGGCACGGTGGTGATCTTTTTCAGCAGCTCCTCGACCGGCATCGCGCCGAGCGCGGGGTGCTTCTCAAAGACGGCGTTGGCGTTGTTGATATAGGCCTGATGGTGCTTGGTGTGGTGAATCTCCATCGTGCGGGCATCGATGGTCGGCTCTAGAGCGTTGTAGGCGTAGGGCAGGGCCGGCAACGTGTAAGGCATGGTCGTCTCCTAAGAGTGGCTGGATTTTCGAAGTCGCGGTCCGCGTCCCGGCGGGCCGGCGGCGTTTGTCGCGATCGTCATGTCGCGAGAGATTATCTGTCGGTTTCCCCGCTTCCGCCACAAAATCTACTGATCGCGTTCCTCCATCATGTCGCCGCGCCCCTCAAAATTCGCGAAGGCGCGCTGCACCCAGGCGGCTTCGGGGAAGGCGATCATGGCGAGGCCGAGCAGGCAGAATGGTGCTGCGATCCAGAGCGCCGAGACATTGAGCCCCGCGATGATGCCGTTGGGCGTGAGCCACCAGATGATCGGCCCGATCACCGCGAAAAATCCGCCGAGAATTCGCGGGCCGGTTCGCCCGGAGGCGACGCGAGATGGATCGTGCGGGTCGGGCGTGACGGTGACATGGGGCTTGCCGGGGACGGGTTGCGGCAGTGTCTCGGCGAGCGCCTGCGCCCGGGCTTTGCGGACGCTGAGAACATCGACGTAAGCCAGCCAGCTCACGGCGATTGGCGCCGCCAGAAAAAACGCCGTCACTCCGATGAGCGAGGCTAGCGAGTCTTTCAAGTCGCCCCTCGCGAAATCCCACCAGAGCAGCGGGGGCAACAGCAGGCCGAAGACCCAGACGAGGATGACCTGGCTGCGAAAGCGGGATTCGCGGAGCCAGGGTGGGAGGAGACGCATGATTAACAGCATATCAACGGCGCGGGCTCAACTTGCGGCCGTCGGCGGCTAACGCGGCGAACGCGGCAGAAAGCCGTTCAGGTACAGAATCAGAGTGATGAGGAGCACAATCGCGAGAAGAATCCACCTTGTTTCGTTGAGGTGCGAATCCAAAGAATAAATTGCGATTGTGACCGTTAGCGCAACCGCTGGGGCGAGGAACGCGAGCAGCCGCGATGAGCGATGAGCGGTTCGCGCGCGCGGGCGGGCCCATTCTTCGCGGGATTCCTCGGCGGCCCGTCGGTGTTTGAGGAGCCGAACGGAGTGCCATGCGACGACCATCGAGCCAATGGCCAACGCAAAGGCAAGCTCGCCCCAGCCGGCGTATTTGAAGTTAAGTCTGAAGTTCTCCCAACCGCCGCCGGACAGAAGGACCATCAAGATGATGACGCAGGCGATGGCCAGACCGATACCCCAGAGGGCGAACAGGTCTCTGAGGTGAGGAGAGGCAAATAGGCGATCGAAGAAGGAGCGAAGCGGATTCATCGCGCCGCTCGTTCTGCATGAGTGACGACCCGCTTTTGAGGCGCAGAGGGGACCCGTTGTGCGCGGGTTAATCGATTTCGATTGGAACGGCGATCTGGTCGGCACTTCGCCGATCTACGACGAATGCAATGGGCGAAAGCGGGCATTGTTCGCCCGCTTTGGCCAACGTCACATCTTCCGTTCCACATTCGCCGCCCCAACGTCCTTGTCCTGACCGCCCGTCAGGCCGTAGTCCGTGACCGGCGGGTTCTTGCGCGGCTTTACGGCCTTGGTCTGGTCGTAGACGTCGAGC
>JALHOX010000070.1:5808-13523 GCA_022842805.1 Phycisphaerae bacterium
CGAAGATCATTTCCTCGCGCGAGCCGCCCACCAGCTCGTAGTGGGGCGTCAGCTCGATTGCGTCGCAGGGGCAAGCCTCTTCGCACATGCCGCAGTAGATGCAGCGCAGCTCGTCGATGTCGAACTTGATCGGGTATTTCTCGCGATCTGGCCAGGGGCTTTCGCCGGCTTCGATGTGGATGCAGTGCGCCGGGCAGGCGGTGCTGCACATGAAGCAGGCGACGCAGGCGACGCGGCCGTCGGGGTCCTTGTTGAGGCGGTGGACGCCGCGGTAGTTCTCGGTGCGGAGCTTGCGCTTCTGCTCCGGATACTGGACCGTAGTCTCGTTGCGCTTCTTGGCGCTGAACATGTGTCGCAGCGTGGCGCCCATGCCGCCGATGATCTGCGGCAGGTAGAGGCGCTCGGCGGCGCTGAGCGTGGGGGCTTCGATCAGGATGATGTCTTCGTCGCGTATGGCCATGATTTCAGAGTCCTTCGGTTCTCATCGTAGAGCAAGGCTCAGCCCTGCTCCTCGAACACGAACAAGGCGGAGCCTTGTCCGACGAGAGCACGCAAATCGCTACGCCGGCACGACCTGGATGTGCGGCATGTTCTCCTGACGACCGGTCACCGGATTCTTCGAGCGGCCGAGCATCGCGAGGATGAACGCGAGCACCACCAGATTGACGCCGAGGCTGACGTACCAATGCTTGTGCGTGTGCAGGTTGAACGCCACGAGCACCGCCTGGATGAACAGCATGGCGACGCCGGCGGGGATCAGCCCCTTCCACGCGATGCGCATGAGCTGGTCATAGCGATAGCGCGGGATGGTCCAGCGAATCGCGATATAGAACAGGATCATCGCGGAGATCTTGCCCCAGATGATGCCGTATTTGGCGAGCATGGCCCACCACGAGTGATTGTCGACCGTGAGCGGGCCGTTGATGAAGGGCAGCAGGCCCCAGCCGCCGAAGAAGAGCAGCATGATCAGGGCGCCGTTGACCGCCATGTGGACGTATTCGGAGAGGAGGAAGACGGCCAGCTTCATCGAGCTGTATTCGGTGTGATAGCCGCCGACCAACTCCTGCTCGGCTTCGGCGAGGTCGAAGGGCGTGCGGTTGGTCTCGGCGAAGGCCGCGACCAGCACGAGGATGAACGCGATCGGGTGCATGAAGATGTTCCAGATCGCGAAGCCGCCGACGCCGTTGATCTGGTCGTCGATGATCTTGTTGCCCGAGAGCGAGCCGGAGGACAGGAAGACGATGAGCAGGCCCAAGCCGAGGGGCACTTCGTAGCTGAGCATCTGAGCCGTGCTGCGCATTCCGCCGTAGAAGGAATACTTGTTGTTGCTGGCCCAGCCGCCGAGGACGACGCCATACACCGACATCGAGCCGACGGCGATCATGTAAAGCAGGCCGATGTCGACATTGGCGACGGCGGTGTGCAGCGGGGCGGCGTCGGCTGGCATCCAAGGCCACTTCACATAGCCGGCCCACGGAATCACCGCGAAGGTGATGAACGCGACGGTAAATGCGAGAAACGGCGCGAGGATGAAGCTCGGCTTGTCGACGTGGTCGGGGGTGATGTCTTCTTTGAGGATGAACTTTCCGCCGTCGGCCAGCGGCTGGAGGATGCCCCAGAAGCCGACGCGGTTGGGGCCGATGCGGTCCTGCATCCAGCTCGCGATCTTGCGCTCGGCGAGCGTGCCGAGGCCGGCGAGGTGCAGCAGGATGAAGACGGTCAGCGCGGCGAAGATCAGCGACAAGCCCATCTGGCTGGCCAACAGCGCCTTAAACCACGCGAATTGCAGCAGGATGGCCAGCACCACGACCGGCGCGACGAGAGCCGCGGCGATCCCGCCGAGGATGACCAGCGGGTTGCCGATGATCCGCTCGATCATCGCGACGACTGGATGAGTATCCGGGATTATCGACATTCGCTCTCAGTCCTCTGTATTCGTAGAGCAAGGCCTGGCCTTGCGCGCTCAAACCGAAACAAGGCAGAGCCTTGTTCTACGGGGAATCGATCAATGGGCGTAATCGGGCTCCGGACGCGGCGTAAAGACGTTTGCGAATTGCGGCAGGGTCTGGGCCATCATCTCGCGCACGCGGGGAGCGCGGAAGAGGCCGTTTTTGCCGGCCAGCTCGTAGAAGAACTGACCATCCGCCTTGCAGCCTTCCAACGGTCGCAGGGCTCGCTCAAAGGGCTGAATCAGGTCGTCGCAATTCATGAACGATCCTTCGCGCTCGGCGAAGGTGACGCTTGGCAGACGCAGCATCGCCTTGGCGTCGAGCGGCGAGGCGAAGAGATCGTGCGTGACGATCGTGGGCACGCGACCGATGCGATCCGCCGCGGCGGAGGTCAGCCAGACCTTCGGGTAGCCGCCGCTGACAAACGCGAACTTGAAGCGGCCCTCGTCGCAGCCGCGGAGGAATTCGTCGAAATTGGCGCCCGGACCGCCAAGGGCGTGCATGATCGTCTCGATGCCGCGGCGGTTGGGGCACTTCTCGGCCTTGATCACGAAGCCCTTGGGGAATTTCTGATCCTGACCCTCGATCGGCACCCAGCCGATCGCGAGCGTGGCCTTCGGGGCGAGCTGTCGCACCGCGGTCGCCAGCAGCCAAGCCTCTTCGCAGCTCATCATCGGGCTGAGAACGACCGCGACGGCGGAACCATCGTTGCCGGCGGCCGCCTTCGAGATTTCGGTCCGCACGATGTTGACGGCGTCTTCCCAGCGGCTGGCGCTGAAGTGGCCGTTGGTGCGGGTCATGGGGAGATTCAGGCGATCGGCGCTATGCACATAGTGCCAGCCGAAGCGGTTTTCGTCGCTAATCCACCAGTCGTTGACCTTTTCATTGAAGCGCGGGCGAACACGGTGGATGCGCTCGTCGTTGTGGTCGATCAGCACGGTATTGCCACGGCTGTCGGTGGGGCTGATGGACGGGGTGCTCTTGAGCATCCAGACGCGCTGTTTGAATAGAAATTCTTTGTCGAGCAGCGCGCCGACGGGGCAGAGGTCGACCACGTTGCCCTGCAGCGGATTTTCGAGCGGCTGACCGGGGAAGACGTCGATCTCGCCGCGATTGCCGCGATTGACCACGGCCAACTCGCCCGTGCCCGCCACTTCCTGGGCGAATCGCACACAGCGCGTGCAAAGCACGCAACGATCCTGATAGAGGAGCGTGTGCGAGCCGATGTCCTTTTTCGGATTCTTGGTCTTCTCTTCCACCATGCGCGAGGTGGAGGGGCCGTATTCCTCGGTGTAATCCTGCAAATAGCACTCGCCCGCCTTGTCGCACACGGGACAATCGAGCGGGTGGTTGATGAGGTAATACTCCATCACGTGCTTGGCGTTGCTCTTGACCGCCTCGCTGTCGAAGCGCACCTCCATGCCGTCCTTCACCGGCGTCTGGCAGGAGGGCAGCAGCTTGGGCGACCACTCCAATTCCTTGGTACGCGGGTTGGGCATCTTGGTCTGCATCAGGCAGAGCCGGCAGCTCGCTACCACGCTGAGGCCCGGGTGATAGCAGTAGTGCGGCACCTCAAAGCCTGCCTCGAGCGCCGCCTGCAGGACGGGGATTCCGTCGCGACACTCGAATTTCTTTCCGTCGATGATGATGTTCGGCATGGGTGGTCAATCTCTGTCAGCGCCGCGCGGCCCGTGACGACCGCTGCGGCTCTGGTTGAAAACGCAATCAATCCGACGAACTCGCCCAAATCATAACGTTGGAAACGGCCCTCGCCAGCGGTGCGCGGAAGCGGCGGATTAGCGAAAGCCGGGAGCGACCAAGGGGCCGCGTCCGCACGGCCCCGCGGAAATTCCGCCCGCGCGACGGCCCCGCCCGACGGGTCGGCCGGTTCATCGGCTCCCGTTTTCACCGTTTTCACCGTTTCACGGTTTCCCCACTCCCCTGCCGCGTGCCTCCCGGCTGCTGGCGGCAGAGCTTTGCCCCTCCAACTGCCGCGACCCTGATACCGCGCCGTGCGATACCATGCGGCGGATGTCCGCGTCGACTTCGCTGCCGATCCTCACTCCCCGGCCCGAGCCCCGCACCTGCGTCGCTCCCAAGCCGCGGGCGTCGCGCATGGGCCGCTGGCGAATGGGCATGTTGCTGGGCGTTCATGTGCTGTTCGCCCTGCACATCTGGCACTGGTTCAGCAAGGGCGAGACGTTTACCGCGGTCGAGCCGAGCGAGACCGTTTATATGTTCACCCAGGGCGCGGTGAACATCGGGGCGATCCTCTTCGGCGTCGCCATCCTCGGCACGCTGATCTTTGGTCGATTCTTCTGCGGGTGGGCCTGTCACATCATCTTTGTTCAGGATGTCTGCACCGCCCTGCTCAAGCGGCTCGGCTTTCGGCCCAAGCCATTTCGGTCGCGGCTGCTGATCTTCGTGCCGCTCGGCGCGGCGCTCTATATGTTCGCGTGGCCGGCGTTTTATCGTCATGTGATCGCGCCGGCCCGAGAGCAGCGCGTCCCGCCATACGAGGCGCACTTCACCACCGAGCATCTCTGGGACACGTTTCCGGGGCTGGGCGTCTCGATTCTCTCCATCGCGGTCTGCGGCTTCGTCATCGTCTATCTGCTGGGGAAAAAGGGCTATTGCACGTACGCGTGCCCTTATGGCGGATTCTTCGGCCTGGCGGACCAGTTTGCGCCGGGCAAGATCCGCGTGACCGACGATTGCGAGCAGTGCGGCCATTGCACCTCCGTCTGCACCTCGAATGTGCGGGTCCATGAGGAGGTGAAGCTGTACGGAATGGTGGTCAACCCCGGCTGCATGAAGTGTCTCGATTGCATCGACGTCTGCCCGAAAGACGCGCTGTATGTCGGCTTTGGGCGGCCCACGGTCGCGGCCGGGCCGCCGCGGGCGATCGGCGCCACGCGGACATACGACTTCACCTGGGGCGAGGAATTGCTGCTGGCCTGCGTGTTCATGGGGACGCTGTTGATCCTGCGCGGGCTTTACGACGCGATTCCGTTTCTGCTGGCGCTGGGCATCAGCTCGATCAGTGCGTTCCTGATGATTTATTTCAAGCAGTCCTTCACGCTCGACAACCTGCGCCTGCATCGCTGGCAGCTTCGGCGGGTGGGGAAGACGACGTCGGCGGGCTGGGGCTATCGCGCTTTCTGCGTTGCGTGGCTGGTTTTCGTGGCCCACTCGGCGTTTGTGCAACATCAGCGGACGACAGGCACCCAGGCGGTGGAGGCCGGCCGACAGCTTTATTCCACGAGCGAATCGCTCACCGCCGAAGCCCGCGCCGCCTTTGAACGCGGGCGGGCGGCGCTGCACACGGCGCGGACCTGGGGCTTGTATTCCTCAGCCGATCAGGAGCAGCAGCTCGGCTCGGCCTATCGCTATCTGGGCGAGCAGGCGGCGGCGCGGAAGCATTTTGAGAAAGCGGTGGAGATTGAGCCGCGCAAGTTTGTGGCCCCGCGCTTCGAACTGGCGATCATGGCGGGCGAGCGGAAAGACCTGCCCGAGATCGAGCGGCAATTGCGGGGCGTTGTTCGCCATTCGCCGGAGTTCAAAAACGCCGCGGTGCAATTGGCGGGTCTGCTCTCGCAGAGCGGCCGGGCCGGCGAAGCGATCGAACTGTTGAAGGACTGCATTCGCCGACGCCCGAAGCTGGGCACCCTGCGCATCGCACTGGCCCAGTTGCATGCGATGGGCGGGAAGCTCGATGAGGCACGCGCCGTGCTGGCCGAGGGCGTGAAAAAATCGCCCGACGACGCGAACCTGAACCTGCAATATGCAGCGCTGCTGGCACAGACCAACGACATCGCAACGGCGACTCAGGTCAATCGCGAGTGGCTGGCGCGGCATCCGGAGTCGGCGGAGTCGCACCTGTTGGCGGCGGATCTTGCGCAGGCGACCGGACAACCCAGCGAGGTCGGCGTTTTTCATCGCGAAGAAGCGGCGCGGATTCAGCGGGCGCGGGCGGCGAGCGGAGCAGCAATCAGCGAAACGCGCGGCCGCCAGCTTCTGCGGCGCTTGCGCGATGTCGCGGCGCCGTCACCAGCGAGCGACTCGCAGCCGGCGGCGATTCCCAGTGATGCGCGGGAAGCGAAGTATCTGCGGTTGTTGCTCGAAGAGGCGCTCGGAAGCGAAGCTGCGGCGAATGCGCTGCGGGCGGAGTTGGCCAAGGGCCGCGAATAAGGGTCGTGTGAGCGGGGAGATCGCCGCTGATGCTGTGACATTCGCTATCGCTCATTCGCGATGGGCCGCTCACCGAACGACGCGCACAAACGATCCCCCGACAATCCACGGCGTCAGCAACGGGCTACCGAAGCCCGGCGGGGGCGATTGCGCGAAGGCGTCGTCGTAGGCGAGGTTGAGCACATCGGCATCGATGGTGGCGTTTCCGCCGACGATCACGACGCCCTGCATGGCGGTCGTATCCGAGAGCGTCAGGTTGCCGGTCACATAGACGAGGCCGTGGATCTTTGCGTCGTAGCGGTCATGGGTGTCGTTGTCGGCGCTGCCGCCGATGTAGCGATAAGGCGTGCCGGTCGGGTTGAGGTTCACACCCAACGTCTGTTCGCGAATATTCACGGCGTCGAGGCCGATCTGCAGGTTTCCCTCGACGATGAGGGCGGGCAGGGCCGCAGTCGGCGCCTCCCACACGACCGAATCGTCGATGCGCGTGTTGGGCCCGGGACGTTTGAGGATGAGCGTCGCGACGATGCGGCTGTTGCGAATCACGAGCGATTCGTTGTTGCAATCGATGACGTAGATGCCCGCTGCGTTGGCAGCGCCCCAGGGGTTGTTGGTGGGGGTCAGGAGGACGCCCGAGATTTCGCGCGGACCGGCGGCGACGACCTTGCGCAATTCGACCGAGTCCAGATTGAAATTCGTCGTTCCGGTTGAGGTGTAGATCTGAATGCTGGCGGCCGTGAGGTCGCTGGGCGGCGAAAAATTGACGCCGTTGAACGTGGCATCGAAGAGCGCCCAACTCGTGCCCGTAGTCGGTCCGACGACGTTGATCGTATTGGTCGAGTACGCGGTGTACTTCCAACTGATCGTGGCGCGAAACTGACGCGCGGTGGCAGTCTCGGATCGCACCCAGCAGCGCAGGCGGTAGTTGCCGGAGCCGCTCGCGAAGAGCCCTTCTTTGATCGTGCAAAGCGCGCCGGAGTTGCTGGTAGCTCGGTCCGCCACTTCGAGCGAGTTTACGCCCTGCTGTGAGGAGCTGCTTTCTAAGTTAAGGGATGCGGTGCTGACGCTGGTCCAAGGGCTCACGCCGCTTTCGAAAGTGCCGTTGCCGATCAGGTTGGGCTGGGGCGCGGCGCCGATGCTGGTGATCGGGATACTGGTTGCGCTGGGCTCGTAGGCCGCGAGGACGTTGGCGGCGACCGGCATGGTGCGGGCGTCGACGGTGGTCTTGGGCGTGGTCAGGTAGGCGCCGCCCGTCACGGCGCCGACCGCTTCGATCGGCGCTCCGATGCGCGAACCGGTGGCGGTCACCGTGCCGTTGGCGCTCACCGTTCCCGACGCGGTCAGCTTCGCATTGGTGAGGGTGATGTTTCCGCCGGCGTGCAGCGCGCTGCGTAGCGGCGAGACACTGGGCGGGAAGTTCAACTCGACCCGGGTGATATGCGTGGCGTTGCGCTGCGTGCCGGTCGATTCGATGCGAATCGGGTCGGACCAATCGTCGAGCATGTCGGAGTCGTGCGGGTCGGTGATGATGGTTTCAAATTCGCCGTCGCCGATCGGCATGGTGATCGTCCACGA
>JALHOX010000071.1 GCA_022842805.1 Phycisphaerae bacterium
GCTCTTCCGATCTCGACGGGCTCGACGCGGAAATCCGCGCCGCAATCGAAAAGCTGCTGGGCGACTGGCGCGCGGCGGGCGGCGAAGTGGTCGAGGTCGCCATGCCCAATGTCGAATACGGAATCGCGGCCTATTACCTCACCGCCTGCGCCGAGGCATCCAGCAATCTGGCCCGCTTCGACGGCGTGCGCTACGGCAATCGCGCCGGCGGCGGCAACGGAATTCGCGAACTCTACGAACGCAGCCGCGGCGACGGCCTGGGCGACGAAGTGAAGCGCCGCATTATGCTCGGCGCATTCGCGCTCTCGGCCGGATATCACGATCAGTTCTATGAGCAGGCGCTGCGCGTGCGCCGGCTCATTCGCCAGGATTTCGATGCGGCGTTCGCACGCTGCGACGCCTTACTCGGGCCGACCGCGCCGACCCCGGCCTTCGGCGTCGGCGAAAAATCGACCGACCCGATGCAGCTTTACCTGGCCGACGTCTATACCGTTCCCGCCAATCTCGCGGGCGTGCCCGCGATCTCGCTGCCGCTGGCGCTCTCGCGCGGCGGCCTGCCGATCGGCGTGCAGCTTCACGCCGGCATGATGCAGGAACCGACGCTTTGCAAAGCCGCCCGCGCGATCGAGTGCATCCGCGGTGAATTCGCTCGACCCAGCTTCGCGGGAGCCGCGACATGACCATGTTGATCGAAACGGACTTCGTTCGCCCGCGCCGCACCAAGATCGTCGCCACGCTCGGGCCGGCCACCGCCGAGCGCGACAAATTGCGTGATCTGCTGGCCGCGGGCGTCAACGTCTGTCGCCTGAACTTCAGCCACGGCACCCACGCCGACCACGAGCGCATGCTCAACATGGTCCGCGAGGTGTCGCAGGAGCTGGGGCAATACACGGCCGTGCTGGGCGATCTGTGCGGACCGAAGATCCGCCTGAACGAAGTGCCCAAGGGCATGGTGCTGGAGACCGGCGAAGAGCTGCGCTTCATCCGCGGCGCAGCGCCGGCCGTGAAGGGCGCGCTCACCATCTCCTATCCGCACTTCGTCGACGAAGTCCGCATCGGCGATCGCATCTACATCGACGACGGACTCGTGCGGCTGCTGGTGGTGGATCGCACCGAAGACGCGATTCACTGTCGCTGCACGGTGGGCGGAGCGATCTCGACCCGCAAGGGCGTGAACCTGCCCGATACCCCCCTGTCGATCTCGGCCCTCACCGAAAAGGATCGCACCGACCTGCATTGGGCCGTCAAGCATCATTTGGACTACATCGCGCTCAGCTTCGCCCGCAAACCGCACGATGTGATCGAGCTGCGACAGATCCTGAAGGCGTCGGACAGCGACCTGCCGATCATCGTCAAGATCGAGAAGTCGGAAGCGATCAAGCACCTCGACGAGTTCATCGCCATCTCCGACGGAATCATGGTGGCCCGCGGCGATCTCGGCGTCGAGATGGACATCTGGCAAGTGCCGCTGATGCAGAAGGACATGGCCCGCAAGGCGCGCGACGCCAACAAGCCCTGCATCGTCGCCACGCAGATGCTGCAGAGCATGGTCGCCAACCCCATGCCGACGCGAGCCGAGGTCAGCGACGTCGCCAACGCAATCTTCGACGAAGTCGACGCCGTCATGCTCTCGGCCGAATCGGCCAGCGGCGAGTATCCCGTCGAGTCGGTCGAGATGATGGACCGCATCGTCCGCACCACCGAGGCCTATCTCGATCGCTCGCCGCGACCCGAATATTCGTCGATTTGGGCGGCGGAAAACGCCATCGCCTCGACCGTGGCGCTCGGCGCGGTGCGCATGGCGGAGCGCATTCAGGCGTCGGCGGTCGCCGTCTGGTCGACCTCGGGCGCGACCGCGCGGATGGTCTCGCAGCATCGCATGCACATCCCGGTCGTCGGGCTGACGCGATCCGAGGCGGTCTGTCGGCGGCTGAACCTCGTCTATGGAATCATCCCGGTGCAGGTCGAGCCGGTCGCGCACCCGGGCCGCATGGCCGAAATGGTCGATGCGATCGTGATCAGCAAGCACCTTGCGAAAGCGGATGACCGGATCGTCGTCGTCTCGTCGACGAAGCCGACGGTCGTGGGAACGACGGACATGACGCTCGTCCATCGCGTGCGCGAGACGAGCGGCTAAGCCGCACCATCCATGGAGCGGCCTGCGTCCTCGCCCGCCGACCACGTGTAGCGGCCGGCGGCTCGCCGGCCGACGACTTGTAGCGGCCTGCGGCTCACAGGCCGACAAAACTGGGATTGGGAATGAACCATCGATTGTTTATAACGCTGGCGACGGTCTGCCTTGCGGCCCTGCGCGTCGGCGCCGAATCTCCCGCCTCGCCCAAGCAAGTCGTCGAAGTCGGCCACATCCGACTGACCATCGAACCGTGGAAGGCCGGCGTATCGATCGCCTGCGACGGCGTAGACGTCAGCCGCGGCAGCGGGCTGATCGTCACCAAGCCGCCCTGGGCGCCCCACTACTACCTCGGCCCCAGCGAGCCGGCGGTCCGCGGCGCCACGCGCGAAAAACTCTCCAACGGCGAACGCATCACGCTGAAGCATGACGGAGAGCACGGGGCTTTCACGGCGACCGAGACATTCACGGTCAGCGACGACGGTCGCATCGAGCAACTCTTCGAAGGGACGTTCAGCAAGCCCGACGCCGAAGCCCTGATTCAATGGCAGATCGCGGGGCTGAACCCCACGCTGATCATCGGCCGCCCCTACCGCGCCGCGGCAAAAGGCAAGACCGCCACCGCCGGAACGGTGCCCGTGGTCGCAAAGTCGGCCGAGGCGGACGCGAGCGCGCTATGTCGCAACATCGACTGGATCGAGTTCGACTCGCGCATCGGCCCGATCCGCATCGACGTCGACACAGCCCACAACAGCATCTGCTACGACCATCGCGGCAATCGCTGGGCCGACGCCACCGACCCGCGCTTCTGGTTCGGCGACCTCGGCACGCGATTCAAGAGCGGGGAGAAGATTCGGTATCGGGTGGTGTATTCGTTGCCGAAAGCGGCCGCGAAAGCCGCGTCGGACCCTCCGCGCGAAATCACGCTTGGCGGCGGTGAGTCGGGGTTGTTAGTGCAGTCGTGGCCGTATCTGTTTCGTGTGCTTCCGACTCCGAAATCAATGGTGGTCGTTCAAGACCCGATCTGTCGCAACGACCGTGACGGAACTCTTCTGATCCGGATCGAAACGCCTGACGCTGAATCGTTGAAGATCATGAACGACGCGCTTGGCGAGCTTCGCCAGCGCGTGCTTGCGTTCTCCGGGCGCGAACCGAGGATCGTGATGGGCGCGCTCGATTCCGCGCAGAAAGAGCTGTCACACATAACGCTTTCGCGGGCCGCGCCGATCGACGGCCTGAAGCCCGAGGGCTATCTGATCGTGCCGGCATTCGATGGGATCAGCATCCGCGCCGCCGACACAGCCGGTTTTCGACACGCTTTTCGTACGCTCGCGCAGCTCTTCGTCAAGAATTCGAGCGGCGAGCTGGCGATTCCGACCGTGGAGATCCGCGACTGGCCCTCGCTCCCCTACCGCGGCGTACATCTCTTCACCGGCGGCAAAGGGCCGGACCTGCATCAGCGGCTGATTCGCGACGTGATCTCCGCATTAAAGATGAACCACCTCGTGCTCGAAGCCGAATACATCGAGTGGGACGCGTTCCCGGAGATTCACCACCCCGAGTACGGCATGCCCAAGGCCGAGGTGCGGCAGATCCTGCAGACCTGTCGCGAACTGGGCGTCGAGGTGACGCCGCTGATCAACACGCTGGGCCACGCGCAATGGATGTTCACGGGCGAAAACCACCTCGACCTCGCCGAAGACCCGGAGGCGAAGTGGGCCTATTGCGTCACGAATCCCAAGACGTATGACTTCGTCTTCAAAGTCTTCGAGGAGACGCTGGAGCTGTTTCAGCCGAAGACGCTGCACATCGGCCACGACGAATTCGCCGATCGGGGGCGGCTGCCCTTTCGCGAGTCGAGCAAGCCCTTCACCGTCGAGCAACTCCTGATCGACGACACGCTGCGCCTGCATGCCTGGCTCAAGCAGCGCGGCGTGCGTACGGCGATGTGGGGCGACATGCTGCTGGCCCAGGGCGAGGCGCCGGATGCCTGCAATGCCAAGTCGAAGGACTCCGCCGCGAAGCTCCGCGAAGCCCTGCCCGATGACATCCTGATCACCGACTGGCACTATGCCGGCGACCCGCCCGAGAAGTTCACGAGCCTCACCACATTTCAAGCCGAAGGGCACGAGACGGTGGCTTCGGTATGGAACCGGCCGGCAAACATCCTGAATTTCGCCCGTGCCGCTGCTGATCAGAAGTCGCGCGGGCTCTTGCAGACAACGTGGGCCGGCTATTCCCTCGACCCCGTCGGCTTTGAGCGCGAGCTGCCGCAATACATGGCCTACGTCCTCGCGGCAGAGGCGGCCTGGAACGCGGATCAGGCGATCGACGCTCAGCGCGTTGACGCGGGAGAAGCGTTCTTGTCGCTGATGGGGATGAGTTCGCTGAAGCGGGCGAATCGGACGGGACGCTTGGTGAACTTGCAACCCATCGCCAATTTCGGTGTTTCTCCAAAAAGCGGTGCTGGTTGGTTTAGTTTGGGACCGGACCAGGACTGCATCGAGTTTTTTTCCGGCAATCATCAACATCGAGGCATCTGGTTCGATATCCCGCGTTCACCCCAATACCTGAGCGTCGACGGCCGTCCGCCAGCCGGCGGCTTCGCACTCGCCGGCAGATTTGTGGACAACGCGGCGTACCCGCAAAGCGTGGTGATCCGCGGCCTCCAATCCCCCCAAACCCTCGCGATGTTGCACACGACCGGATTCGCCGGTCGCGTGGGCGAGCCGGTCGCGACGCTGGAGGCCCGCTTCGAGGGCGGTGCCTCGGCGAGGCTCGAATTGCTCTACGGCCGACACGTCTTCGCCTACAGCGATCTCAACGCCGCCGCCGATGCCCCCATCGTCTGGCGCGGCCAGACCAATGGCGGAACTCCCATCGCCGTGCGGGCGTTGCTCTGGGATCTGCCGCCGGGATCCGGCCGCCTCGAATCGCTTACGATTCGCTCGGCGGGCGCGGTGCCGTCGCTGGTGGTGTTCGCGTTGACCGAGCTGGACGCCCCCGCGAAGTAGCCCTCCGCGCCCGAGGGCCCGCTTGCCGCGTCCGATCGAACGATTCTGATCAACATTCCTCGCGAGGATCTCAGCGCTTGGCGTTCGATGTGCAGTCCATCTTTCAGCAGATCGAAAACGCCCGGATTTCGCTCCGCGTTCGGGCCGCCCCGCTGGTCTTGCCGGGGCGAAGGCTCTTTGGCGCGTGGGATCCGCTGCTGCGACAGATCGACATCTTCGGCTGCAATCGCGATCGCTCCGACCGCGACCTCGTCCGTACGCTGCTGCACGAGCTATCTCACGCCCGCACCGGCCGGCGCGACGAATCCGAAGCGCGCCGCGCCGCAGAGGACCAGCTCGACCAATCCACGCCCCACGACATCGGCGCCATCGCGTCGCGGCTGCGCGAGATGAGCGAATGACCGCGCTGGTCGGCCTGGCGCTGCTGCTCGTCTTCGCGATCTTCGCGACGCTCATGTTCCTGGAGCGAATCTCGACCCTGCTGGCGCTGCCGCTGATGGCGACGCTTTTCCTTGCGATCGCGCTGGCGGCAGACTGCTGGATCGGCACGCCGCCACCGCCGACATCGCAAGCCGCCGAAAACAAGCCGCTCGAATTGCCAAGCTTCGACGACTACCTGCGCGCGAGAGAAACGACACGTGCCGCCATCGCAGCGCGCGTCGAGCGGCTCGAAACGCTCACATCGACAATCGAGCGCAACTCCGACCCGTCGGCGATCAGCGGATCATTGTCAGCAGCTCTGCTGACCGCGCGAAACGCAGGAAACGAATTCGAGAGCGTGCCGAACTTCTTCGCCCGCCCGCCTCACGTCAGCGGCTACCGCGCATCCGTTGAAGAACGACTCAAGCAGCTCGACATCGTGCCACTCATCGAATCACTCTCCGCGATCGACTTTCAAAACGAGACCTTCGCCAAAGCCGAACTCGAAAAAATCGCCCAGCGCGCCCGCATGGCGATCACATCCGCACAACCGCCAGCCGCCTCGCGCCTCGCCGCCATCCGCGATTACTTCGCCGGCTACTTCGAACTCCTCCTCCGCGGCGGCAGCCTCACACTCTACGCCACCATCATCGCCACCATCTTCGGCGGCATGTTCGCCGTCTATGTCAAAAACCTCGGCATCGCCGAGCGCGTCATCTACTGGACCGCCGAGTTCGCCGGCGAACGGCCGTTTGTCATCGCCTCGGCCGTATTCGTCGTCACCACGACGATCTTCACCTCCGTCGGCGGGCTGGGCACGGTCATCATGATCGGCTCGATCGTGCTGCCCGTGTTGCGCTCGGTCGGCCTCAGCCCGGTCGTCGGTGCGGGCGTGCTGCTAATCGGCATCGCCGCGGGCGGAACGCTCAACCCCGTCTCCCGCCGTTTGTGGCTCGACTTCTACGGCCTGTCGCCCGAACAACTCGACCCGCTGCTTTGGACCATGCTGCTGATCTACGCCCTGCTCGGCTTCGGCTGGATCGCCTGGGGAGCGCGCGGCGGGCTGCTCAGCAGCTTCGATTCCGAAGCGACCGCCAAATCGCCGCCGCGCGAGTCGATCGGCGTCGCGCTGCTTTTGGCGCCGGTGATCCCGGTCGCGCTGGTCTACTTCGCCCGCATGGAGGAGATTTCGGCCTTCGTCGTTTCCATCGCGTACATGTTCCTCTGCGCCTGTCGGCGCCCCGGCGCGGTGCGCGTGCTGACGCGCTCGATGATCGAAGGGGCGCAGACGGTAATGCCGCCAGTGCTGCTCATGATCGGCATCGGCATGTTGGTCACCTCGCTCGCAACGCCGCCCGTGCAGAGTTATCTGCGGCCGCTGGTGGAGAGCGCCGCGCCGCAAGGCCGTTGGGGCTACATCCTGCTCTTCGGCCTTGCCGCGCCACTAGCGCTCTATCGTGGGCCGCTCAATGTCTGGGGCATGGGCCTCGCGGTCTCGGCCACGCTGCTCGCCACGACGCCGCTCCCGCCCGCCGCGGTGCTCGGCGCGCTGCTGGCGGCGGGCATGATCCAGGGCATTTCCGACCCGACCAACACGGCCAACGTCTGGGTGGCGGGCTACTCGGGCATCACCACCGCCCAACTGCTCCGCTTCACCATCGTGCCCGTCTGGATCGCGGCCATCGTGGCGGTCATCGTGTTTGGGGTGTGGTATGTCCCCTGACCGACGCGTCCGCATCGGCATTGACGTGGGCGGCACCTTCACCCACGCCGTCGCGATCGACTCGGCCACGCTCGAACTGGTCGGCCGCACCAAGGTGCCGACGACGCATCGCGCTGCCGAGGGCGTGGCGCGCGGCGTGGTAGAGGCGCTGCAGCGCCTGCTCGCCGATTGCAGGATCGCCCCGTCTCAAGTGCTGCTGATCGCACACTCAACAACGCAGGCGACGAACGCATTGCTCGAAGGCGATGTCGCGCCGGTCGGCATCGTCGGCCTCGGCCAGGGACCGAGCCGCTGGTTCGCCGCGGCTCAGACCCGCATCGCGCCGATACGACTGGCCGAAGGCCGCCAATTGCAGACGTTTCATCGCTTTCTCGACGCCGCCCACCTGACCGCGGAGCGAGCGCGGCAGGCGATCGAGCAGTTGCGACGCGATGGTGCGCAAGTGATCGTCGCCGCCGGCGCATTCAGCGTCGACGACCCCGCCGCCGAACAGCTCGTTTGCGACACCGCCGCGGCGGCCGGACTGCCCGCAACCGCGACGCACCACGTCAGCCGCCTGCACGGCCTGGGCGTCCGCACGCGCACCGCGGTGATCAACGCCAGCATGGTGCCGAAGATGCTGCAGACGGCCGACATGACCGAACAAGCCGTGCGCGGCGCGGGCATCGTCGCGCCGCTGATGATCATGCGCAGCGACGGCGGCCTGATGGACATCGCCGGCATGCGCCGACGCCCGATCCTCACCATGCTCAGCGGCCCGGCGGCGGGCGTGGCGGCGGCCCTCCTTTACGCCCGCGTATCAGACGGCGTCTTCATCGAAGTCGGCGGCACCAGCTCCGATATCAGCGTCATCAAAAACGGCCGCTGCCAGATTCGCGCCGCGGCGGTCGGCGGACAAAAACTCCACGTGAGCACGCTCGACGTGCGAACGTTGGGAATCGCCGGCGGGTCGATCGTGACGCTCCGCGGCGGAAAGCCCCACGCCGTCGGCCCGCGCAGCGCGCACATCGCCGGGCTGCGATATCTGAGCTTTTCCGATACCGATCCCGGCTCGATCCGGCTGGCGAGTTTTCAGCACGAAGATCACGACGTCCTCGCCGTCGCCGACGACCGCGAATCGCTGGCTCTCACGCCGACCTGCGCCAGCAATTTGCTCGGTCTCGTGCCCGAAGTCGATCCGGCTCGCGGACGGGCGGATGCGATCGCCGCTGGTTTTGCGAAAGCAGGCGGCGCGAGCGTCGCGACTCACATTCTCGATCTCGCCGCCGCGCCGGTGATTCGCGTCATCGAGGGCCTCCTCCGCGACTATCGCCTCGACCCCGGCCTCGTCCGTCTGGTCGGCGGAGGCGGTGGCGCAGCGGCAATCGTGCCCTATGTCGCGAAGAAGATGGGGCTGCCCTTCGAACTCGCCGAAAACGCGGACGTCATCAGCGCCATTGGCGTCGCGCTGGCGATGGTGCGCGACACAATCGAGCGAACCGTGGTAAGCCCGACGCCGGAGCAAATCCGCACGATCCGCGAGGAAGCGATCGCCAGCGTGCTGCGCATGGGCGCCGCGGCCGAGAGCGTCGAGGTCTTCGTCGAGGTCGATGCGCAGCGCAGCCTGCTGCGCGCGACGGCCGAAGGCGCCACGGAGTTTCGCCAGCGGGACGGCGGGCCTGACGCCGCGACGAACGACCGGACGCACGAGTCGATCGCCGCCGCAAGCCTGCGCAAATCCGTCGTGCCGCCGCGAAAAATGCTCAGCGCGGGCGGCTTCGAGATCTGGGCCGCGGATCTGCTCGTCCGCCGCCTGTGGGGGTTTGCAACCGAACGCCGTCAGGCGCTGCGCCTGATCGACGCCGCCGGCACCATTCGCTGGTCGTCCGACCACGCCGCGCTCCATGCGACGACCGTCGGCGACGCAGAGACCGACGCCGCGACCTTCATCGAGTCCTTCACGCGCTACAGCGACGCCGGCGCAACGATTCCGCGCTGCTTCGTACTGCTCGGCGCGCGAATCGTCGATCTCTCCGGACTGATCGATCTGCGACAGGTGTTGGAGATTCTGCGCACCGAACTATCGCGGCACGCGGCAGACGCCCCCTGCGTACTGCTGCTCGACCGAACGAGCTGATCGCTCAGCTCAAATGAAAAGTAACTCCCCGACCGACGCCCAGCGCCGCCACTAGCTCCGTCGAAGCAACGCCATCTCCACGATGGCGACCCGCGGCCCGACGGTGGGCCGCGCCGCACTGCCGAACGGCTGAATCCGATCGGCGATTTTCAGAAGCTGGTCCGCAGGCATCTCGCCGCAGAGCACGACGCTCGCCAGCCGCTCATCCCATTGAACAATCGAATACCCGCCCGCGACTTCTGCGACCTGATAAACGCGCCCCCCCTCGCCGCTTACCCTTCGAAGCTTGGAAGCGCCCGACAGCGCCAGCGGCCGATCCGACATCCACACACTCAATGTGACGCCGTCGGCCGAGTTGTACGTCGCGTGAACGACTTCGCAATTCGAAACCAGCGCACAAGCACAGGCCGAGCTCAGCGCATACTTCGATTCGGAGAGATCGGGCAGCGCGGCGCCTTCCTTCGGCATGGCCCGCAGCGCCTTCAAAATCCGATTTGCTTCGACGATCGATTTCTGCCCCACCCGAAACTCATCGTGAGCCGTCCCGTCGCTCAGCGTACTACACACGCGATGCGCACCCAGAACGGCGTCCACGGCCAGCGCTCGCGCCACCAGCGGCGGCGGAGAGACCAGTTCCTGATGCCATAGTTCCGGGCCGATCAGGCGGACCGACATCATGATGACGGCGGCCGCCGCAAATGCCGACGCCAGCCCGATTCGCCACGTCCGGCCGCTCGCCCGCTGACGATCTTCGCGAATGCGCGCCTGAATGCGCTCTGAAAGTTCGGCCGTGGGCGACGCTTCGATGAACACGCGATGCAATGCCGCACGCTGCGCCCGAATATCCTCAACCTCACGCAGCGCGACCGGCGACTTCGCCAGTTCCTGCTCGATCGCCGCGCGTTGCGCCTGCGCGACTTCGCCATCGGCATATGCAGCCAACTGCAACGATCGCTGGGTGCGACTCATGTCGCCTCCCTTCCGTTCGGCGGCTCGCCTCGTCCCCGAAATTTGTAATCAGCGAGTAACGTCATCATTTGCTGTCGCGCTCGGTGCAAGCGACTCATAACTGTGCCGATGGGTACGCTCAGAATCTCCGCGATCTCCTGGTAGCTTAACTCCATCGAGGCCCATAACAGCAGGATCGACCGAAAATCCGGAGAAAGCTGCTCTAACGCACGCTTTACTTCGTCGTCCAACCCGTCCAGGTCGATCCGAAGATCGCCCTCGACCGACCCGATTTCAGCTGCCGCTCGGGCAGTATCCAACACCTGCGGTTCGGTCGAATGAGCCGCGTGCTTTTTCTTAGCCTCGCCGTTCAGAAAGGTGTTGTGCAATATCTTCAACAGCCACGGCCGCACCCCGAATTCCCGCAACTCAAACTTTCCGAAAGCCTTATACGCTTTCAGATAAGTATCTTGGACAAGGTCTTCGGCCGCGTGCGCGTCCGGCGTCAGCCGACGGGCGTACCGATAGAGCACATCCAAGTGCGGTAAAGCTATTTCTTCAAAGGACTTACCGCTCACGGTCGACCTGGTCGGAGAGGAGCAAACAGACGCCCGAATCGAACGGAGATGACATCGCCGGGCAACCGCCCGATCCCAATCGCCTCACGAATTCCGACGCGGACCGTCCTGAAAATGTACGCTCGACAAATCCAGACAACGGTAGCATAGCCATCGGCAATTCCCGAAGCGACTTATTCATCCGGAATTTCGGCCCGGCAGCCCTGCGCCGAGCCCCCTCAGGAGTGCGCGTTATGAGCGTTCGTCACTCAAATCTGCTTCGCACACTCGCCATCGCCGCGACCGTTCTGATCCTGCGTGAGTCGGCATTGGCCGCCCCGCCCGCCGCCGAGGCCGTCAATCTGCGCACCGATGACGGACTCCGGCTCTTCGGCGACTTCTATCCGCCAAAAGACGCCAAGTCCCCCGCGCCGTGCGTCATTCTCCTGCATATGTACAGCAGCAACCGCCTCGCCTGGGAACCGCTGCTCGAACCGCTTCACGACGCCGGCTTTGCCGTCCTGACACTCGACCTCCGCGGCCACGGCGACAGCGCCACGACCGAAACCGCCAAGCGCGTCGAAGAGCGCGACCCGAAAATCTTCGCCGAAATGCAGCAGGATGTGCGGGCCGCTTACGACTGGATCGCCGCCCGAAATGATGTCGATCGCGCCCGCTTCGCACTCGTCGGGGCGTCGGTCGGCTGCAGCATCGCGATTCAGTACGCCGCCGCCGATCGCAGCGTCGACACGCTGGTCTGCCTGACTCCGGGAATGGACTACCTGGGCCTCGACAGCGCCGCCGACATCAAGCAGATTCAGGGCCGGCGCATGCTACTGATGGCGACCGAAGACGAGCGGGCCGCCTGCGACGAACTGGCCCGCCTCAACGACGGCGCCAAGGTCCGCTTGCTGAAGGGCAAGGCCCACGGCACCCACATGTTCGAGCTCCAGACCGGCGCAGTCGCCGAGACAGTCGAGTTCTTGTCCAAAAACATCGGCCCGGAATCGCGCCAGCCCGTCTACGGCTCGATCAACAAAAACATCTATCACGCGCCCGATTCGGAATGGGTAAAAGAGATCAGCCCCAGCAATCTGCGGGTCTACTCCTCGGCTCAGGAAGCCGAATCCCGCGGGCTCCGCAAGGCCCGCAGCACCGGCCCCAACGACCGGCGAAATGCGGCGCAGCGGGGGCGATAGTTCGCCGCCGCATCGCTCCGCTCCACGCTCGGGGACCGAGCATCCATTTCTGCCGCCGCGGCCGCCGGCTTTCCCTTGGGAACGCCACGAATCGGAGACTTTCCGACAACTCGGACGCTCCCGCGTTTCGCAATATCCCCCCGCGCCAGAACGTTACACTCGATAGCAACATCTACCGATGGCGGCGAACGCAGAATGGCGCCCCAACGCGGAGGATCCTGCAATATGCAACCCTGCCTGCAAGCTCCCCATCGCGGGCTGAAGTCCGCGGCGATGCTCGCTGTCGGCCTGCTCGCGACAACGCTCGCCGCACCGTCGGCCGCGCATGAGATGTCCCCCCTGCCCGAAGCACAGTGGACCCGCGACAAGGCCGCGCACCTCCTGCGCCGCGCCGGCTTCGGCGGGACCGCCGCCGAAATCGACGCGACCTTCGCACTCGGCGTGGAGAAGGCGGTTTCGAGCCTGGTCGATTTCGAAAGCACGGAATACACCCCCGCTCCGCCCGCGATGAATCCGGAGATCGCCGAGCCGATCGACCGCCGCGAGATGCGGTCGAAGGATGAGGAAGAACGCCAGAAAGCGCGTATGGAGCGCAACAAGCTCGAGCGTCAGGCGCTGATCGAGATGCGCCTGTGGTGGCTCGAACGCATGGTCGAGTCGCCGCGCCCGCTCGAAGAGAAAATGACTCTCTTCTGGCACGGCCACTTCACCAGCGGCGCCCGCGAGGTGCAGCGCGCCTGGTTCCTCTGGGAACAGAATCAGCTATTTCGCAACAAAGGCTTCGGCAGCTTCCGCGAACTCGTCCTTTCGGTCAGCCGCGACCGCGCGATGCTGGTTTACCTCGACAACGTTCGCAACCACGCCCGCAGCCCCAACGAGAATTACGCCCGCGAGTTGCTTGAGCTCTTCACGCTCGGAACGGGCAACTACACCGAAGCCGACATCCGCGCGGCCGCCCGCGCATTCACGGGCTGGAGCTTCGACGAAAACGGCTACCTCTTTCGTGAGCGCGACCACGACCCCGGTCCAAAAAAGTTCCTGTCGCGCAGCGGCAATTTCGGCGGCGAAGACGTCATTGACATCATTCTGGAGCAGCCCGCCTGCTCCGAGTTTCTTGCCCGCGCGCTGCTCGAGTTCTTTCTGACCCCCGACCCGCCCAAGCCGCTCGTGCGTCGCTTCGCGGCCGAAGTTCGAAAGAACCGCTTCGCCATCAAGCCCATCCTCCGAACGCTATTCAGCAGCGAAGCGTTCTACGACCCGGCCTATCGCGGCGCGATGATCAAGGGGCCGTTCGAATTGATCGTTTCCACCGCGCGCCAGCTCGGCGTCAGGATCAACGACCTGATCGGCGCTTCGCGCCTCGCCTCCGAAATGGGGCAGGAGCTCTTCCAGCCGCCCAACGTCAAGGGCTGG
>JALHOX010000072.1:0-3853 GCA_022842805.1 Phycisphaerae bacterium
CCGATCCTGACGCTGGTCGACACGCCCGGCTACTTCCCCGGCGTCAAGCAGGAATATGGCGGGATCATCCGTCACGGGGCGAAGCTGCTCTTTTCGTATTCGGCTGCGACGGTGCCCAAGATCACGATCGTGGTGCGCAAGGCGTATGGCGGCGCCTATGTCGCGATGGCGTCGAAGGAGCTTGGCGCCGATGCGGTCGCGGCCTGGCCAACGGCCGAGATCGCCGTGATGGGAGCGGAAGGCGCGGCGGAGATCATTTTTCGCAAGGAGATCGGCAGCGCTGCTGACCCGGTCGCGAAGCGGCGCGAACTGGTCGAGCACTATCGCGCGACCTTTGCGAGTCCGTTTGTCGCCGCGGGGCGGAAGATGGTGGACGACATCATCACGCCTTCGGAGACGCGCATTTTTGTGGCGAACGCGCTGAGCGTGCTCGCGACCAAGCGCGAATTGCGGCCGGAGAAGAAGCACGGGTTGATTCCGCTCTAAGGCGCGAAGCCGTGGCAATCGTCGGAAAGTGACGGCATGCGATGCGAGACGCAGGTTCGGCGAGGCACGAAACGAGCGACAACGCGGAGGCGAAGCCCGAGCCGCTGCCGCGCGACGTATTGGTTGCGATTGTTGCGGCCGCGGCGGTGGCCTTTCTCGGCGCGGCGATTCGGGTCATGCACGTTGTGCCGGTGGAAGCCGAAACGGACGGTTCGCCGCGCTGGGTCGAAGCGGGCCGCAAGCAGTCATTTGAGAAGCGGCGCGTGACCAATCGCGATCGGCAGTGGGCTCGCGCGCCGACTGAGCAAGCTTGAGGAGAATTCGATGAGCATGCGATTACGGGTCGCGCTGGAGGGCAGGTCGTACGACGTGGAGGTCGAGTTGCTGCCCCCGCCAGCGCCTGCGTCCGGCGAATCGCGTTCGAACGCGGCGGCGCTCAAGGCACCGTGGCACGGACTATCGACCGGCAAGCCGGGCGAGACGACCGCGCCGATGTACGGTCTGGTGAGCGAGGTTTATGTGAAGGTGGGTGATGCGATCCGAGCGAACGACCCGGTCGTGCTGCTCGATGTCTCCGCCGCCTATAGCAGCGCCGCGGGGAGCGTGCTTGGCACGGTGCGCGCGACCTCGCCGGGGATCGTGAAGGAGCTATTGGTCGAGAAGGACCAGTTGCTGGATATCGGGCAGGTGATTATTCGCTGCGCGGCGTAGGGAGCCGCGCCGGCGCTATTGATTCGTCAATAAACTGACGAACGGGCCAATATCCGCCACGGTGATGAAGCCGTCGGCGTTGGCATCGGCCAGGTCTGCGTTGCAATTGACGAACGTGTTGTAGTACGACTGTTGATCCAGCAGCGCTGTCACAAAGCCAGAGATATCGCCGGCGGAAACCGCGCCGTCGCAGTTCAGGTCACCGAGAATGGTCGATGCGCCGCATTCGCGGAAGCGGGCCCAGTAGTTGAAGTATTCGTCGTTGACCTCGCGGAACAAGCCGCCGATGTAGAGGTCGCCGCGGAACGACGCCGAGCTGAGCGTCTCGCCCCATTTGGCCTCGCCGATCAGCGACCAGGAGGCACCGTTCCACGTCGCGATCCGCGAAATCGGGAGCCACGACTCGTCCGGATGATGGATCGAGCCGCCAACGACCAAGCGACCGCGGTGAAGGTTCATGTGTCTGACCGCGTAGATGCCGAGCAGCTCGTCGGGGGATTCGAGCGTCGTCCACGAGCTGCCGTTCCAGCGCGCGAGACCGGAGGCCGGCTGCCCATCTACTTCGGAGAGATCGCCGCCGACAAATAGTTCGCCGCCATAGACCGCGAGCGATGCGATTTCGCCGATAACCCCGCCGGCGAGCGGGCGCCAGGTCTGCCCGTCCCAGCGCAGGATGCGGTCGATGTGATCGTCCGCGAAGTTTCGAATGGAGCCTGCGACGATGAGTTCGTCGCGATAGACCGCCATTGCCTGCAGGTCGAAATGGCGGGTCGGGTCGACGTTTTGCCATGTCGCGCCATCCCAACGCGCCAGACCGCGCAGCGGCAGCGATCCGGTCGTGTAGATGTTGCCGCCGGCGAAGAGACTGCCGTTGAACACCGTCATGGCGCGAACAACCCCAGGAAGCCCATCGCCCATGCGTTCGAAACTCGTTCCATTCCAGCGCGCGATATTCCGGCCGGTCGATGGCTCGCCGAGCCTGTGAAAACTCCCGCCGACGACTAGATTTCCGCCGAATTCTGCAAGCGCACGAAACTGGCCCACGAGGCTGCCATCAAAGCCGCCCCACGCGACGCCATCCCACTGGGCAACTCCACGAACGAGCTCCCCGTCAGCCAACCAAATCGAGCCGCCCGCCACCAATCGATCGCGAAACGGCAGCATCGCAAGTGGCTCACCATCGAGACCCGGCCCGAGCGGCGCCCAGTCCGGATCTCGCCATTCGGCGATATTCCACAATCGCCCGTGGCCAAAATAGCCGCCGACGACCAATCGTCCGTCGAATTCGGCTACGGCGTTAACCCATTCCTCTTGGACGCTGCCAACTCGAGACCACGCTTGGCCATCCCACCGCGCTACCCGAGCCGATTGAGCGATGCCGCTTAGGCTCGTGAATTCGCCGCCGACGATGAGGGCGTCGCCAACGACGCCGAGAGCCAGAATTCGGCCATCGACGCCATCGTAAGGATTAGTCCACAAGGGATGCCAAGCATCGCCATCGAACCGCGCAATGCCGTTCGCGATTGCCCCGCCGTTGTTGCGGAAAAAGCCGCCGGCGGCGTAGAGGTCGCCCTGGAACTCCGCCAACGCGTAAACGCCGCCGCCGAGGTAAATCGACTGCGGGTTTTCGAGCAGGCCCCCGCCGACATTTGCCCAGGCTGCGCCGTTCCAGCGGGCGATCATGCCTGCTTGGAGCCCGTCGGCTTTGTAGAACTCGCCCGCCGCGACCAATTCGCCGTCATACACGCGCAATGCGCGTACCGCGCCGTCGACGCCTCCGCCGAGCGGCTGCCACGCTGAGCCGTCCCATCGGGCGATGTTGGCCAATGGCACGCCATCCACTTCGGTGAACCGGCCGCCGGCGTAAATCGCGCCGTCGTACCTGGCGAGCGAGAAGACACCCGCCTCGGGCGGGCCGGCGAACGTGCCAGCGAGCGCAGTCCAGCTTGTGCCGTCCCAACGCGTTACGCCGCCGGTCGAGGATTGAGTGCTCGGATTCCAGGTCTGGGTGCTCACATAGAGTTCGCCTTCGAGCGGAAGAATCGAGAGCGCGTTGGGAACGCCATCGCCGAGCCCATTCCATCGCGAACCGTCCCACGTCGCGATGCCGCTGGCCGTGATCGGCCCGATTTGTTGAAACCAGCCGCCGGCGATTAGTTGTTCGCGCAGCGGTCCGTTGCCATCGGGGTCCCAGCGAGCCATCGCCAGGACGTCGTGATCTGCGCCGAGGATGCCCTCGCGCGGGGTCCAGCCGGCGCGACAAGGTTGCTCACCGGCGGAAGCGATAAGCGGCGAGCCGGAGAGGCAGGCGGCGGCGACCCAAGCGAGGAGCACGCGGCGAATGTCGAATTGGAGACGGAGGGGCGCATTTGCATTCATCGCTGAGTCTCCCACGTTGCCGACGACGGGCTCGCCATCGGTGGACCGGTGGCGTCAAGCGCTCCAAAGAAGTGTAGCGGGCGAACGGTCAAAACCAGCTTCCGTACGATTTCGCGGTCGATGCCCAAGTCCTATGACTCGTCGGCCGGCGGGGGCGCGGGCCGCGACTTCAATAGACGGGGACCGAGGAGTCCACTTCCATGGACCAGGCGTGGATGCCGCCTTTGAGGTTGTGGACGTTGGTGAAGCCCTGTTCGACGAGGAAATGGGCGACGAG
>JALHOX010000072.1:3863-13422 GCA_022842805.1 Phycisphaerae bacterium
CGACGAGATTGGAGCGGCGGCCGCGGTGGCACATGACCACGATTTCTTGATCCGGGTCGAGTTCCTTGGCGCGCTGCGGCACTTCGCCCATCGGGACGTGCAGCGCTCCGGCTACCTGCGCCACTTGCAGCTCGTCCGCCTCGCGCACATCGAGCAGGACGAAGCTCTTATCGCCGGCGGCGCGGCGGCGGGCGATCTCGGTTACTTCGACGGTTTGAACGACAGCCACTTCGATTCTCCCAGCCAATATCTTTAGCCCAGCAGCGCTCGCACCTCTTGCGCGCCGCGGAGCGGGCCGAACGTCTTCACTGCGTATGCGAGATCGCGCACCGCGTCGGCGACCTGCTCGGGCGACGGGCTGCCGCGCAGAGCAGATTGATACTCGCGCAGGGCGGACTCCGACTCGTCGCAGAGCAACAGGCCGAGGCCGTGATTGAAGCGGTGGATGGGCGAAGCGCCGTCGAGCCGCACCGCGCCGGCGAAGGCGGCCAGCGCCTCGCGCGGCGACTGCTGCTGCAGGTAGAGCCAGCCGCGATTGCTGAGCGCCCAGGTGCGCTGTTCGGCGGGTGCGTCGGACATCTCGATGACGCTGTCGTAATCGGCGATCTCCGCGCCGATGTCGCCGGTCTTGCGATGGATGAACGCGCGGTTGTTGTGGGCCCAGGCGCGCTGGTGGGCGGAGATGCCCTGCAGCTCGAGCACGGCGGAATAATCGGCCCGAGCGGCTTCGATGTCGCCGCGCGCGGCGAGCGCGACGCCGCGGTTGTTCAGCGCCCAGGCGCGCTGCTCGGCCTCGGCGCCGGCGGTGTCGATCACGCGGCTGTAGTCGGCGATCTCCTCGTTCTGCTTGCCGCGCAAGCTGAAGGCGTAGCCGCGATTGTTGAGCGCCCAGACGCGCTGCTCGAGCGGGGCGTCGGCCATGTCGATGACGGCGGTGTAGTCGTCGATTGCGCCGTCGAGATTGCCGCGCGCGGCGCGCAACGCGCCGCGATGGGCGAAGGCTTTGGCGCGATGCTCGGCGGCGATATCGGTTAGCGCCAGGACGGCGGTGTAATCGGCGATGGCGCGCTCCGACTCGCCGCGCACGCCGAGCACGATGCCGCGATTGTTGAGCGCCTTGGCGCGCTGCTCGGCGGGTGCATCGGCGCGGTCGATGACGGCGGAGTAATCGGCGAGGGCGGCGTCCGTGAGGCCTTGCACGCCATAGGCGACGCCGCGGTTGTTGAGCGCTTTGACGATCTGATCGCCGGGGGCGTTGGCGATGGCGAGTACGGCGGAGTAATCGGCGATGGCTTCCGCCGTGCGACCGAGGCGGCGCAGGGCGACGCCGCGGTTGTTCAGGGCCCAGGCGCGCTGGTCGTCGGGGGCGCCGGGCATGTCGATGACGGCGCCATAGTCGGCGAGGGCCGCATCCATCTCGCTGGCTTTGCGGCGTGAGATGCCGCGCTGATTGAGGGCGAAGGCGCGGTAGGCCGGCGGGGCGTCGAGATCGGCGATGACGGCGGAAAAATCGGCGATGGCGGCGACGCCGTCGCCCAACTGGTTTCGGAGGGTGCCGCGCTCGCAGAGCGCCTTGGCGCGCAGCTCGCCGCTGAGCCCGCCGGTGGCGAGGAGTCGGCTGTAGTCGTCGGTGGCCTGGATGGTGCGGCCGAGCCGCTGGGCCAGCTCCGCGCGGGCGAGGAGCGCGTCGCGGCGCAACACCTCGCTGGCGTCAGCGTCGTCGGCGACGGCGGAGAAATCGGCAAAGGCTGCGTCGGCCTGTTCGAGTTCGAGCTGGGCGTGGGCTCGGCCGAAGCGTGCTGCGGCGCGGATGGCGGGTCTGGTGGGCAGCCCGCCGTCGATGACCTGGCCATAGTCGGCGGCGGCTCCGCGTTCGTCGCCGAGCTTACGGCGCGCCTCGGCGCGGGTGTAAAACGCTTCGGCGCGGAGCTCGGGCGAACTGGCGGGAACGGAAAGCACGAGATCGCAATCGCGCTGTGCGTCGGCCGCGTTGCCCAGACTGCGGTGGACGGCGGCGCGATTGGCGAGGGCGTAGATGCGGGCTTCGAGCGGGACGTCGGCGAGCTCGATCACGGCGGAATAGTCGTTGAGGGCGTCGCGCAGGTCGCCGGCGGTCTGCCGCGCGGCGCCGCGGGCGAAATGGGCCTGTGCCCGCAGACTGGGCGGGATCTCTCCGAGCGTGAGCACGCGGGAGAGATCGTCGACTGCGCTGGCGCTATCGCCCTGTTTTTGGCGCAGCATGCCGCGGCGGAGGAGGGCCTGTGCCCGGGCGGCGCCGGGGGCTTCGGTGAGCTCGGCGATGGCGTCGCAATCGCGCTGCGTGGCGGCGTCGTCGCTCTTGTCGGCAAAGATGTTCGCGCGTTGCAGCAGCGCCCAGGCGCGTGTTGCGGATGGGGTCGCGGCGCTGGTCAGCAAAGCGTCGAGATCGGCGAGGGCGGCGTCGACGGCGGCGCTGCGAAGGTGCGCTTCGGCGCGGCGTCGCAGCGCATCGGTGCGCATGTCGTCGGTGAGGTCGCCGCGCTGGAGCAGCGCGGCGTAGGCGGTTGCGGCGGGGGCGTATTCGCCCGCGAGCAGCAGGGCGGTCGCCTCGGCATAGAGGGCGGCGCGTTGCGCCTCGCGCTGGTGCGGCTCGGCGTGCTGATCGGCGCGGGCGAGACGGGAGAAGTCGTCGCTGGCGGCGGAGACGCGGGTGACGGTGGCATCGAGCAGGCGCTGTAGCGGCACTTCGGCTTCGGGATCGCCGCCGCGCGCCAATTCGACCCGCAGTCCGCGCAGCGCATGCAGCATCGGGGCGAGCGGATTGCGCACGAGGGCAGGCACGGCGGAGAGGCCGAGGGCGATGTGGAGCCGGCGAAGAAACGCGTCGCAGGAATCGATCTTGACGTAGTAGGCGTTCTGGCGATGTCGCGCGAGCAGCGAGACCACCGCGGGCCGAAGGCGTTCGGCGGCGGTTTCGGGGGTGCTCAGGTCGCACCAATAGAGATTGTGAGCGAAGCGCTCGGCCCGCTCGAGTGCGCGTTGGACCAGATCGGGCCATCCGCCGTAGCCGAGGGCGATGACGCCGTGAGACTCCATCAGCGAAGCGAGTGCGGCGACCTGGCCCTCGCCGGGACCGGGGTCGGCGGCGACGGGCGGTCGATAGCGTTCGCTGTTGCCGTGTGTATAGACGAGTTGCACGCCGCGCTCTTGCGCGAGGCGAGCCGGGTCGACGGCATCGAGGCGGTCGCAGACCTGGTAAAAGCAGCCGACGAGTTGCAGGGCGCGCTCGAGCAGGGCGTCGAAATTGCTTTGAAACAGGATGCGGCAGAGCGGACCGCCGCGGCTCCAGGATTCCTGTTCTTTGAGAATGCTGGCGAGATAGAGGTGGGACTCGGTCAGGCGGTCTCGACCGGATTCGAGCAAATCTCGAATGAGGGCCCGTCGGCGGTCGGGGTCGGCCAGTCCGCTGCCGCCGGCGCCGCCGAGCGCCGCGAGGAAGTGGGCGGCGGCGGCTTCGATCTGGTCGGTGCGGGGGATGCCGTCGGGGCCGAGGGGCGAGGTGAGGCCGGTCTCGCGGCGGACACGCTCCCAAAAGGCGGCGACGGCTTCGGCGGGAAGATCGTCCGAGTGGTTGGTCGAGGCGGAAGAGCGCGGCTCGGGACGTCCGTCGGACTGGGCGGCGCGGGGCAGCACCCGGCGTACAAGGTCTGCGACCGTCGGATAGACCGACGCACTCATTCCCGCCCCGATCAGCAGCACGAAGCGCGGTCCGCCCCCGCGTCCGGAACGCTCCAGCGTCGATGAGATGTGCTGAATTAAACGCTCTTCGGCTAGCGAATCGAAGGGGGCTGCAATCATCAATGTCTCATGCGATCGGGTCCGGGGTTCCGCTACGCCCGCGGGGGACAGCCGCGAGCCACGCAGTGTAGCGGCGAGTGGCGGGGATTGAGTGTGGAGCGTCCAGCGCGGGGCCCGGGGGCGGGCGGGGTTGGCTATTGGCGCTTGTCGGCTCGAACGTCGTCGGCGGCAGCGATCGATGGTTATCGACCCTTCTAAGGTGCGATCGCGCCGAGCTTCACGGAGTTCAGAACGTCTTGTGTCGGCATTTTGAAGGTGATATCATCTCTGAGTGGAGGAGTGGAGAAGTCGTTTTTGGGCGGCGTATCCTCGTTCCTCCCTGGGTGAATCTGCGTTCGGACCTGCGATTTGGGGCAGGTTTGAGCTCGTTTCCCCCGGTGTTCAATTCGCGCAGTCATGAATCGACGTCGCGTATGGTCATGCGGGCTGGACGAGCCGGCGCCGCGGAATCGACGACCAGTTTCGAGGAGGAAAGAGGACATGAAGAGAATTCTGGCACTTTGCGCGGGCTTTGCCTGCGCCGCTACAGCGTTCGGCGCGCTGCCGCTGATCGAGGACTTCGGCAGCTACGCCGACGCGGCCGCGTTTAACGCGGCGTGGAACGCTTCGGGGCCGAGCCCGACGTACACGTGGGACGCCAATTTCGGCAACCCGAACCCCGGCTACAACATGCCGGCGCCGACGGCGAGCGTGATCCGTCACGGCCGCAACCTCGGCGTGAACTACATTCCGACCGACGCGGCTCCGCTGCGGATGAGCTTTGATTTCTATCTCGACCCGGCTGGTCAGGCGACCAACTGGAACGGCGCGCGGCATTACGTTGAGCTGCGCGGCTATGCCGGCGACGCTCTGAACGTGGGCGCGCTCGAGTCGCTGGTGGCGATCGGCGCGTTTAACACGTCGGGCGATTCGTTCAGCACGACTCGCTATCAGGGTCGCGGACTGGGCCTGAGCCCGGCTCCGGGCAACGGCTGGGTGACGCTGGACCAGGAAGCCGGCGCTCCGACGCGTCAGGCCGGTTGGGTCAATCTGGCGGTCGAGATCGGCGACACCGCGATGCGGTTTTTCGTGAACAACGCGCTGGTTGAAACAACCGCTCGGCCCGGCGCAACGTTCGGCTTTGACTCGATTGTTCTCGGCAGCGGTCTGACCGCCGCCGGTCACAACAGCGGCATCGACAACCTGCGGGTTGAGATCGTTCCGGAGCCGGCGAGCCTTTCGCTGCTGGCCCTCGGCGCGCTTGCGGCTCTGCGTCGTCGCTAAGCGGCGCGGGTTTTCGCCAGGCTGCGCGTGAACTAACAGCGCTCCTGTCGGCGCTTCTCACGCGCCGCGGGAGCGTTGTCGCTTTTGGTCCGCGTGTGCGTGGACCGTATTCGTCTTTCGTTGGTTAGCCCGGTTTCCGCTTCTGGTGCGCCCCGTGCGCCGAGCAGTGCCGGCCAGGCGGTTAGAACTAGACAATTTTTGGAGACACAGTCCATGAGAAACTTCCTCGGAAATTCGGTCGTGCAGGCCGCGCTTGGCGCGTGCCTCACAGCCGTCGCGTCGGCCCAGGTGCTGACACCGACGGTCGGCTTTAATAGCAACGCGGGCACGCGCCCGATTAATGACCCCGCGACGTCGCAGGAGATGTTCCGCACGCCGCAGTTCTCGGGTACGACCGCGACCTTTATCGAGGCCAACACCGCCGGTCAGTTCGACAACAACGGCGCCTTCCGCGCCGCGGGCGCGAGCACCGAGGGTGACGCCGGCATGCGCGTCTTCTTCGACTGGATCAATCCCGCCAACGTCGACGCCTGGGTGCGTCTGACGACTTCGGACGGCCCGTCGCTGCCGAACCCGGCGCTGAACACCGCCGGCAAGGTGCGCTTCAAGCTGACCAACATCAGCGAGTTTTTCGCCGGCAACATCGGCATCTGCCTGGGCATTCGTGAGACCGGCAATGATGTGCCGGCGCTCGCGAACGGCGGCATCAGCGGCGGGATCGAGTGGGTGGGCGTGAGCGAAGTCGCCAACGGCATCGTGGCCGGCGCGAACAACCTGGTCGACACGACGGCTGCCGGCGACGACGTGCAGATCTTCCCGCTCGGCGCGGACATGAGCGCGCTGCCGGCGGGCACGACGGTCATCGGGCTGGGCGGCAACAACACGCTCGACACGGTTCCCGGCGGCGACGATCAGATTCGTCGCGGCTACACGCTGGGCGCGAACAACGAGCGTCGGCCGATTCCGGTGGTTTACCTGGCCCCGAGCGCGAATCCTTACGACGTCGTCGTCGATCTGGCGACCGGTGATGTCACGGTCGACGGCATCACGACCGCGGCGGGCTTTGCGGGTTTCACGGGCGATGGCGTGCTGAGCGCTCCGCTCAATCGCGGGACGCTGGAGCACATCGCGATCGTGAACGATGCGTTGGATAGCGCCGTTCGCATCGACTTCACGATCGACGAACTGCGTTTTGATTCGCCGACGGCTTACGACTTCCTCGCCCCGACGATCACCTCGCAGCTCATCCTGGGCGACACCTCGATCAACATCAGCGTTCCGTTCGGCCCGGTCGATCAGATCGAAGTCCGCCGCAACGGCATCCCGCTGCCGATCTTCAACGTCGGTTCGGAAGTTTACAACTACACGCTGACGGTTCCGGCCGTCGCGGCGAACGACGTGTACACGGCTCGCTATCGCTCGACGCAGCTGAATGCGTTCAGCGCGCTGTCGAACAGCGTCACGGTTCTGCCGGAGCCGCCGGCGTATGGCTTCAGCTTCCTGCTCGATGAAGACGGCGACGCGTGCGGCTTCCCGGCGGGCGGCGGATGGGAATTCGTCGGTGCGCCGACGCGCGTTTCGATCGCCGGCGGCGACGAAGTGCCGCAGGGCCGCCCGCTGTTCCTCAACAGCGCGGTCTGGCAGACGATCACCCTCGACCTGACCAATGCGAACGATGTGGTCGGCTGGCTGGGCGGCGACGGCGACGTCGACCCCTCGCCGAGCGGCGACTATGGCATGGAGTCGATCTGGTTCAACAACCTCAGCTCGGCCACGCCGGTGACGCGCGAAGTGCTGATCGACTCGATCCAGGCGCTGGACGCGGCCGACAATGTGCTGGTCACGATTCGCGATTTCGAAAGCAGCACGCTCGACCTGACGCAGACGCGCGGCCAGGCCACCGTGAATAATGAACTGGTGGCCGAGAACACGACGCTCGGCGCGTATGACGGCTTTGTCGCGAAGCGGCTCACCTGGCTGTTTAACGCCGCTCTGCCCGCGCAGGCGTCGTTTGGTCAGTTGACTCGCAGCAGCACCTGCGGCACCAGCTATCGCTGGAACGCCGCCAACAATGCGAAGATTCGCTTCCGCATGGTGCTCCGCGCTCCGAACCCCAATTCGCTGGCCTTGCCGGTGGTGCAGGGTCCGATTCTCGTCGGCGATTCGGAAGTGGTCGTGCTGAACAGCTCGACGGCGACCGCGGTTGAGCTCTTCGTCAATGGCGTCAGTGTTGCATCGCAGGCGCCGACCGGCACCTTCACGATTTTCAGCGGTGTGACGCTCGCGGCGGGCGACTCGGTCTCGGCGACGCAGACCATCGGCCCGGATGAGAGCGGTTATGCCTATCCGAAGGCTGTGCAGACCACGCTGCTTGCTCCGCCGGCGCCCGGCATTCCGGCTCCGGTGCAGGATGGCGACAACGTCGTGACGGTCACGGGCATTGTGCGGTTGACCTCGTTGATCGAGATCGTGGATTCGGCGAATGTCGTGCTGGGCTCGTCCAACACGTTCAATCCGGACGGCACGGTCGCGATCACGCTGAATCGGCAGCTCGACGGGCTCGAGAACATTCGCGCTCGCGTCACGAACAGCGGCGGCAGCACGCTTTCGGCCCCGTTTGAGGTCGGTCGCGGCAACGGCGACATCAAGATCGCGCTGGGTGTTCGCGAAGGCAACGACGCCGGCGCGCTCGGCACGCAGGGCGTGGGCACGGGTCCGATCGAGTGGATCGGCGCCAGCGGCACGACGAGCGGCGCTCCGAACGGAGTCTCGCTGGTTCCGAGCGACAACTGGGTCACGCTGACGTTTGACCCGGCGGTGGGTCCGGTGACCAGCTTCTCGGGCGGCAACAACATCATCGACGTGGCGCGCGGCTCGATCGAGCATCTTGCGGTCAGCGTCGACAACGTCTCCGCCAATCGCAGCACCGGCTTGTTTGAGCTGTATGTCGACAACGTGGTGAACGTCGGCGCCAACGGCGGCGCGGACTTCATCGTGAGCGACTTTGAGTCGTTTGCGCTCGATGCCGAGGCTCTGTTCCAGGAGCCGAACTTCTCGGGCAGCACGGATGTGAACCTGCGCTTCCCGCCGGCGGACAGCGTGGTGAGCAATGAGGAAGCCAACGGCGGATTGCAGTCGTGCAAGCTGACGTTCTTCTTCCGCGACACGGCGGCGGGCCGCTGGGTGCGCATCACGACCTCGGGCGCCGACAACCTGTCGCGTCCGATCGTTGACCTCACCAAGCCGATTCGCATGGATGTGTTGCTGCGTCCGGCGGCGCCTTCGTTCGCGCTGGGCGACATGAACTGCGACGGCTTCATCACGGTCGGCGACATCGGCGGCTTTGTGCTGGCGCTGACCAACCCGACGCAGTACGCGATTCAGTTCCCGGGCTGCGACATCAACCTCGCAGACATCAACCAGGACGGTTTCGTCACCGTCGGCGATATCGGCGCATTCGTTGCGCTGCTCACCGGCAACTGATGAATCCGCTGCTCGCGAGCGGGATTTTTCGCTCGCGAGCCGGCTGGACTTGAGAGAACAGCGCGCGGCGGGAGTCCGGGCTTTGGCTCGGATTCCCGCCGCGCGGCGTTTATTTCGGAAGGGGAGGCGGCAGATCGGACGCGGGGAGGGTGGGCCGCGCGCCGCTATTGGGCGGGTGCGCCTGCGCGGTCGAAAAGAAGGAGTCGCGGCGATTTCGCGGGCGCGAGTTGTGCGCCCGCGCGCCGTGCTGCTCCGAGCCTCGACCGAGGTCGCACATGCGTCTGCCGATTTACGACCCCACCGCCAGTTTTTCATGCAGCAGTTGCGGCTGGTGCTGCGACCAGCCCTGGGCCACTGAAATCAGCGAGGCCGACGCCAAGCGCTATGCGGCGTTTGACTGGGCCGCGGTGGCGCCGCAACTGAAGCGCAAGAAGCTCTTTCGCAAGGCCAAGCGCGACGGCACGGTGGTCTATCGCCTGACGAAGAGCAGCGGCAATCGCTGCGTGTTTCTCTCTGAGCAGAATCGTTGCCTGGTGCACGAGCACCTGGGCCTCGAGGCCAAGCCGCACATGTGCCGCCAGTTTCCCTATCTGCCCATGGCCTTCGCCGGCGAGCAGCGGATCTCGCTCAACTACGGCTGCCGCGCTGTGCAGATGAACCATGGGCCGGCGCTCGCCGAACAGGCTGAGGAAGTTCGTGCCACCGTGGCGCCGCTGGCCGAAGGCGGCCCCGCGCCGGGTTCGGTGAAAATCAGACTGACGAACGACGTCAAAATCTCGGCCGCCGCCGCGGGACGACTGCTCGATCGGATCGCACGGCTCTTCATCGATCCCGAATGCCCCAGCGTTTTCGCGGCCTTTGCCGAGGCGATCGAAGTTTTGCAGGCGGCGATCGAGCTCAGCCCCTCGGAGCTGGAGCGGCAGCTCGAGAGCGAATCGGGTACTTCGGCGACGGACTGGTCGGGCGGCGCTGAGCG
>JALHOX010000073.1 GCA_022842805.1 Phycisphaerae bacterium
AAGAGATGTTCCGCATGGACGTCTACGACGCGATCAAGGACGTGATGTGGACCCGCAAGCAGATTTATCCCAACGTCGACTATCCATGCGGGCTGGCCTACTTCTACATGGGCCTGCCGATCGACGTGTACACGCCGCTCTTCGTCGCTTCGCGCGTCAGCGGCTGGGCGGCGCATGTCATCGAGCAGCGCGAGAACAACCGCCTGATCCGCCCGCGCAGCCGCTACAACGGCCCGGCGATTCGCAAGTATGTGCCGATGACCTCGCGATAACGGTGCGGTCGAGCCGTGTGGGACCGGTCTCCGCTCTTTGAGACCGGTCTCCGAGGCCCGGGGGGCTGCAACACGCGGCCCGAAGCGAATGCGCAGCGCATGAACACACCCGAAGCACCGATCGTCGCCGCCGACCGCCCCGCATATGGCGGCCATGTCGTGCTTGCGGATAGACGGGACAGGCTCACGTCTCCGACGATGCCCGCGTCCGCGCTGGCGAAGCTTCAGTCCGCGCTGCAGGGCGTGCCCTGGTACCGCACGCGCTGGACGCATCCCAAGTTTCGACAAGCGGCCCTTGGTTTGTTGCAGAGCGAGATTCCCGAGGGGTTTCTGATCGACGCGACGCACGGCCGGCTCAACGCGCCGCCGCCCTTCGTGGAGCCTTTTGAGCCGATCGAGCTGGGCGAGAACGACCCGCAACTCAAGACGCTCAGCGGCGCCGCAAAGACCAGCGAAGAGAAATCGCAGACGCTCGCACTCTGGATCCTCAGCCTCACCGGGGCCGCAATTCTCAGCACCATCGTGTTCAGCGCCTTCGTCGCGGGCCGCGGTCGATTCGCGGGCTTTGTGCTGATGGCCGCGATCATGGGCGTTGCGATCGCGGTCGGATTGGTGATGACAAGCATGAGCTTCCGCCCCGAGTGGTATCTAGTGCCCGGCGGCGTCGCGATCGTGCGGGCGGCGGGCGGCAAAAAGCCTCCGGTCACGGTCTTCTCACGACAGAATTCCGTCGTGGTGTTTCGCTATGTTTCGACGGGCAAATCGACGTTCTTGAATTGCGAGTTGTGGTCGGATTCGGCCGGCGAATCGAGGGCCGTGTCGCAGCGCGAAGCGATCAGCTTGATGGCGGCCTGGCAAAGCCCGCGATTGCCTCCGACGGCGGAGGAACTTCGGGAGTTGGCGGGCCCCACCTGACCAGCGACGCATAGCGCGCAACGGCGGAGCCAGCTCCGCAATGCCCCCCCACGAGGCCCTGCGTTCGCGAGGCGGCGGTTGCTCTACCGCGTGTGCCAGATCGAAAGCCGCGACGGGCTGCGGGCCAGCATGAAGTAATCCCAGTCATCGCCGATCTGGCGGCTCATGAGCGAAAGATTTCGCTCCCAGCGGGCCTGGTTTTCTTCCTTCGTCATTGTGACGGTCTGCGAAGCGCAGCCGATCAGGCTGCTCGAGAACCCGGCCACCACGAAAATAAGAGCCCCAATCGATCGACGCATCCGGCACCTCAATTGCAAACGCGGCCCATCCTCTGTCCAACGTTGGACGCCGCAGCCAGGAATTTAGTTTCCCACGAGCGCCGGACGGGGTCAAGCCGCCGGCCAGCCGGGCTCGCACGCTCGATGACCGCTCCGCGTGCAACTGGGGCGAGCGAGCCGGTGGTCGCTACTTCGAGATCACGCTCCGCGCCGCCTCAACAAACGCCCATACATCCACGAAGCGGTTGTACATCGGCGTCGGCGCCGCCCGGACTACGTCGGGCTCGCGATAATCGCACACAACGCCCGCGGCCTGCAGCGCGGCCTGCACCTCCCGACCGCGACCGGGAAAGCGAAGCGACCACTGGCAGCCTCGTTCCGCCATGGCGCCCGGCGTAATCACCTCATATCCGGCGCTGGGCGCCAGCGCCAACAAGAACCGGGCATACGCGGTGAGTTGCTCCGACTTCGCCCGCAGCGCGGGCATGCCCACGCGCTCAAACATCTCGTACGCAACGCGCGTCGGCGCCAGCGCCAGGATCGGCGGGTTCGAAAGCTGCCAACCGTCGGCCGTCGGCGTCGGGACAAATTCGCTCTCCAGGTGCATGCGAAATCGCAGCTTCGGGTCGTTGCCCCACCAGCCGCCCATGCGCGGCAGGCTGGTGTCGCGAGCGTGGCGCTCATGAACAAACGCCCCCGCCACCGCGCCGGGGCCCGAGTTCAAATACTTGTACGAACACCACGCCGCGAAATCGATCCCGTCGTCGTGCAGGCGAAGCGGCACATTCCCCGCGGCGTGCGCCGCGTCGACGCCGAAGATCGCGCCGACCTCGTGCGCGGCGCGGGCCAGACGCGGCAGATCAAAAAGCTGCCCGGTGAAATAATTCACGCCGCCCAACAGCACGACCGCCAGCGATTCGCCTGCGGCGCGGATCGCGTTTTCGATCTCCTCATTGCGGATGACGGACTCCCCCGTCGGCGGACGCACGACAATCAGCCCCTCTTGCGGATCGACGCCATGCAATCGCAATTGCGTCCTGGCGACGTAGATGTCCGACGGGAACGCCGCATCTTCGATCAGGATGCGGAACCGCGAGCGGGTCGGGCGGTAGAACGTGGTGAGCAACAAGTGCAGATTGGTCGTCAGGCTGTTCATCACCACGACTTCGTGCTCTCGCGCGCCGACGATGTGGGCGGCGCTGCTCCGCAGAAATTCGTGATAGGGAAACCACGGATGCGCCCCCTCGAAATGGGCGTCTACCGCCCGCTCTCCCCAGGCGTCGAGTTCCTCCAACAGCGCGGCTCGCGCCGCCCGTGGCTGCAATCCGAGCGAATTGCCCGTGAGATAAGTGACCTGACGACCGGCGTGCTTGGGCAGGACGAATTCGTCTCGTAGGTGGGCCAGCGGGTCGCGCGCGTCCAGCGCCGCAGCGCATTCCCGCGAGCCGTCCAGCCGGACGCCCGCAATCTCGGTCGGCGGATCAAGTTTGGCGATCGACATGGGGGCGCATCGTACCCCCCGATCGGCGCCAAGCGAGTTGCACCGTCAGGCGTAGCCCCGGACGAAGTCAGGAGATCGACCGTAACCAGGCGACCGGCGCCGCATCTGACCGGCGCACGGGCGCACGAGCCCGGCCACGCTGCACGGACACGGTTGACCGCTGAAATAAACTGGGCGTGAGTGGTCAAAAAAATCGACGCATGCCGATTGTGTGACCGCAGGCGCATGGGCGCACTCGCTCTGCACGCCGGGCGTGGCGATCAGCCACCGCTTGTGCCCGGCTGCGCCCGCTGATGCTGCGGCACTATGGAGCGACCGCTCGCTCGTCCCCGCGCAATCTTTCACCCTTTTGCTTGGAGAAACGCAGTTGAGAATTGGCCTCCTCGTCGCCTTGTTCGCGACGCCCGCCGCCGCCCTGAGCGACACGCTGACTCAGACGCTTGCCTTTGACTACAACCCGGCCACCGGGGCCGCCTTTCCCATCGTGCAGGGCTTCGACACCCAGGGCGGCACGCGACAGTTGAATTCCGTGACCTTCGAATTCCGTCACAACTTCGCACTCGATCTGTTCGTCGAGAGCACGGGCCCAACCGCCGTCGAAGAGGGCGATTACGCGTTCGAGTTCTCGTTCATCTCCCTCTTCCAGCTCGGTGATGGCTCGGAGGGCTCGCCTTTCTTCGGGCCGGGCGGCATCTATCTCGGCGGCGTCAGCGGCGCGCTCGCAGCCTATGACGGCGTCGCCGGTAATGACGGCGCAGACTCCTATCACGTGCTCCACAACGAGTCGTTCTCCGTCGTTCAGACGTACACCCAGGCCGAGCCGGACGTCCTCGCGGCCGTCACCGACGCCGGCGCGATTCCGTCGGTCTACGGCGGATTCACCGAGCTTTTCTTCAATTGGGTCAATCCGCCCAGTTGGCCGCCGCCTGCGGGCGAGATTCCGGAGTACCCGACCGACGCCGCGATCTGGATCAACTGGCAGAATTTCCGCCATTTTGGCGAGTTTGATGTGATCTATGACTACACCGTCGTGCCCGAACCGGCCACGCTGATGCTGCTCCCGGCGCTCGCGCTGGCAGCGCGGCGTCGATGAGAAAAAAAATCCGGCGCTCCGAAGGGAGCGCCGGTTGTTCGCTCATCGCCAGATCGACAGGCGACCTGCGCCCCGACTAATTCAAAAGGGCGTTTTGCAACACCGACAGCGCAATCTCACGCAGCGCCGTAAGCCCGCGGAATTGCAGGTCTGCGAGGTACGCCTCCCACTCGGCCGTAATCCGTTCCTCGCCCGGCTCGATGACCGTGCCCGTGATCAAAATGTCCGTGACGGGCACATCTTCGAATCCGTCCACGTCCTGCGTCTCCGCGATGCCGATCGCCGAGATGACCGCCTGCCCATCGATGATCCGCCCGAACACCGCGTAGCCCTGGCGATCCAGCGTCGCATCGAGGCTCGGGTTGTCGACCAGATTGATGAAGAACTGCGACCGTGCAGAATCGGGATCGACCGTCCGCGCCATCGAAACGGTCAGCTGCTCGTTCCGCAGGCCGTTGCGGCTTTCGTTCACGATCGGGCCGCGCGTATCCGTCTTCTCGATCAGGCCCGGCGTATAGCCGCCGCCCTGAATCACGAAGTTCGGAATGACGCGGTGCAGCAGCGTGCCCGTGTAGAAGCCATCTTCGACATAGCACAGGAAGTTTTCGACCGATAGCGGCGATTCCTCGTCGTTGAGTTCGATCACGAACTCGCCCAGCGAGGTCTGCATCCGCACCCGCGGCGGCCCCTCTTCCGTGATCGGGCCGGCCGGCAGACACCCGCCGCCGCTCAGCAGCAGCGCCAGCGCCGCCAGCGCGACGCTCGTCGTTTTCGTTGTGCGTCGCCAATCCACAATACGACTCATTGATTGATCTCCCAATACCTGGTGCGAAGCATCAATCACGGGTTCGCGACCGGCGGGGTGGCCGTCGGCAGCAGCAGGTTGGACAGATTCAGCAGCACCGAGTCACGCAGGCCGCTCTGATTGTTGTTCTGATCGATGATGCGCTGCGTATTGTACTGCTGCAACGGATCGTATCGCACGCCGATGCTGAACTGTCGCAGCACGTTCGTATTCACCCAATCCTGAAGGCGCGTGTCGAGCGTGTGCGGCACATGCAGAATATCTCCCGCGACGAGCGCCACATCGCTCATCTCGCCCTTGTACACCTTCTCCACGTCGACCTTCGCCTGCACCTGCGTGCCGTCCGGCATCTTGCGAACGAGCGTCGCTTCCTTGATGTCGAGATACTCGCGGAACCCGCCCGCCGCGGCGATGGCGCGCATCATCGAGAGCTCGCCGTTACGCGGAATCGGAATCGCCGCCGGCGCGTTGACCAGCCCCGAGACATAAATCACGTTTGCGTCCGAAGCTTCCACCGTGATCAAATCGCCCGTGTTCAGCGGCGCCAGCGTCAGGGCGCGGCGAACATCGTCGATCTCCTTCAGGTCAAAGCGAACCTCTTCCGCCTTCGGATCGATCGGCTTCAGCCGCACAACGCCCGATGCATTCGGCCCAAACGCCCCGGCCAGCGAAAGCGCGTACAGCAAACCGCGTTGATTCTGCTGCAGCGTCAGCAGGCCCGAAACTTCCGCGGCCCCATGCACCACGACGGTCGTCAGATCCGGCGAAACCATCTCCAGGTGAACCGCCAACGGCTCTTTCATGATCTGCGAATGAGCCTTGTTGATCGATTGCTCCGCCTCCGCGAGGTCCTGCCCCGCCACGCGTACCGCCCCCACGAGCGGAATCACGATGTCGCCCGTCGGAGTGACGCGCACGCGCACCGTGTCCGGCTGATATCGATTCGCTTCCTGAAGACCCAGGATCGTCAGGTTCAAAACGTCGCCGTTCTGAATGCGATACTTCTGCTTGTCGATCAGATTGAACTTCGGCGGCTCGACCTTCTCGACGCGCGTCTCGGCCGCCAGCGCCATCTGCCGCTGCTGCAGCTCATCGATGCTCACGCGGTTGTCGCCGCAGCCGAAAATCGCAACCCCCCCGACCCACGCCAGCGCGAGCGCCAGACTCTTCCGGCCAAATCCCTGGCCGCGACCCATGACGTGCGTCTGCGCCGCAAACTGCGGCCTCTCCGGATTTGCCACGCCGAAACTCCTTTTTGCATGCGCGGTTATAAGACCACGCGGAATGCTATCGGGAGTATCGTCCATCGGCATCACCGACATGAGAAAGTGGGGCCATTCTCTATCGGTCGCAAACCCTGCGCGTCGTCAAATCAAGCACGCCGGCGGCAGCGTCAACCGCCGCCGCCGGCGTGCAACACGACAGCACGGCCATCGAACACTCGGTTGTTACCGACGACGCAGTAGCGCGAAGCCGCTTAGCGTCAGCAAGCTCAGCGACGCAGGCTCGGGAACGACCTGCCCCCGAATTTCGCCCGCCTGGTTGCGCGCCGTATGAATGTTTACATACGCCAACCCGCCCAATATCCAGCTCTCCTGCAGATCGGTGATCGTCGCAACGCCGTTAAAAAAGCCCGACGGCGGCTGCGGAAGCGGGATATCGCTGGTTCCGCCGGCGAGGAACAGAAACACGCCGGCGGTCGAGCCCGGACCCGCGGGGCCGTGCAAATGCGCCCCCGGCGCCACGATGTCGCCCGACAGATCGGTGTACACGATCGAATAGAACAGTTCGTTCGTGTCGGTGTTGACGCTGATGAACCCGGTTCCGCTCGGGTTCGTTCCCGGCAGAATGCTGGGCGCGGGAACTTCCTGCGCCGCGTCGATCGGAAAGTTGAACTCGATCACTGCAGCCCGAGCGGCGCCCATCGCGCCCAGGGCCATCATCGAACCGACGAGAATCTTTCGCATGGACACTGTCCTCCGGCTAAACATCCGGGAGCTGGAGCTGCTCCACGATCGGTCGGAGAATCTCGCGCGTTCGCACTCCAATTCGTCGAACGCGCTGCTTGCCAATGCCCAATCTAGCGTCGAATCAACCGCACACGCGCTGTTCCCTTCGTTTCAGACCAAGAATGACATCAACCGACGCGCCGTTGTGCCACGCCGTCGCCGACATCCTCACTTCGCCCCGATCGCCACCAGTTCCTTCGTCGTCCGCACATACAGCGTCCCATCCGCGATCGCCGGCGTCGCCATGCAGTCCGCACCCATGCTGTTCTTCGCGACCTGTTCAAAGGTCGTCCCGCGACGAATCACCGTCACGTCGCCGTTCTCCGCCGTGAAGAACACGTGATCGCCGCTCGCCACGCCCGACGGCGTGAATCCGGTCGAGCCCTTCCCGAGCCGCTCCTTGTAGTGCTTCTTGCCCGACTTCGCGTCGTGCACCGTCAGCACGCCATTGTCGAAGCACATGTACAGCTCGTCGCCGATCACCAGCGGCGTCTGCATGTAGTTGCCCGCCTGCCGATTGAACCACGCGATGTGCTCGGTCGGGTCCGGTCCGGGCGGCGTGATGTCGCCCTTGGCGCTCGTGCGAATCGCGTAGATCGGTCGCTGCATGCCGTGCGCATTGGTGATGAAGATCAGATCATGCGCAACCACCGGCGTCGGAGTCGGAATGTCGCCGCCGCCCTTCAGCTTCCACACCTCAGCCCCGCCCGCGAGGGTGGATGCCCCAGCGTGCTTGTAGCCGTTGCAGACGACGTGCGTCTCGTCGCCGACCTTCACGATCGCGGGCGAGCCCCAAGTCGGCACATCGTCGCGCTTCGTGCGCCAGATTTCGTTGCCGTCGTTCACATCGAGCGCCGCGACAAACGAATCCTTTTGCACGTCGACCTGAATGATCACCTTGCCGTCGTGAATGATCGGAGAGCTGCCGAAGCCCCACTGCGCCTCGGGCGCCATGAAAAAGCCGCTGTCGAGCACGCCGAAGTCTTTCTTCCAGATCAGCTTGCCGCCGACGTCATAGCAGTACAGCCCCTCCGATCCAAAGAACGCGACCACGTGCTTGCCGTCGGTCGCGGCGGTTGAGTTCGCGTGCGACGCCTTGGTGTGTCGCTTGATCTTCGGCACGCCCTCGCACGCGGTCTGTTGCCAGATCACATCGCCCGTCCGCGCGCTCAGGCACATCACGACCCACTTCTGCGGGCCGACGTCATTGGCCGATTCGATGTCGCCATACAACCCCGTCTTCAACCCGCTGTCCGCTTCGCTGCCGATCGCGGTCGTGAGGAAAATGCGATCGCCCCACACGATCGGGCTGCTCAGGCCCAGCCCGGGTATCGCCGTCTTCCAGCGAATGTTCTCGCCCTTCTCCACATCCCAGCGCGTCGGCACCGCCGGCCCCTCGCCGATGCCCATCGCCCCCGGCCCGCGGAACTGCGGCCAATTGCCGGCGTTCGCCGCACCAGCCAGCAGCAGCGCGCCGCCGACCACCGCCGCATGCCCCGCCCGCACGAGTTCCGCCCGCCGCACTCCGATCGACCCAACCACCGCACCCCGCCCGGCCGCAAATCCACGCATCATCGCGCAAGCCTCCAATTTCGCTCCAGGCCTCGGCCCACGCCGACGCCGATCAACCAGCCAACCATCGCGACAAGCTACCCGCCTACCCCACCTCCCCACCCGCCGAACCACAAGATTCGACCGAAGTCGACAGGGGTGGAGGGGTTGCGGCTTTCAAGAAGCTCTGAAGGTTTGTGAGGTCGCATGCGACGGGCCGCTGGCATGATCTGCCGACTTGTCGCTGCGCGAAGGCCCCCACCGCTGCGAATTACTACCTCCGTTGTCCTCTACTGAACTGCACGTCGATGCCGGACGACTCACAGGGTATGCAGTTCGGTGCCGACGCGGTGGGTCACCGTAACGATCCGCGCAATTTCGGCACCCGAGACCAAAGCAACGTGGACTGGACCATGACAAAGTGCCTGCGCACGTCGACCGGGGCTGCCCTGTTTGGTCTGACGCTTTTGACCGCTCTCTCGTCGATTGGAGGATGCCCCAATCCGAGCACGGACGACGGAGCGACCGGCGGTGGCGACGTCGAGGGGACTTCGACCGGACCCGCGGGACCGGCCGGCCCGACAGGGCCTCAGGGAGAAACTGGCGCTACCGGCGCCACCGGCCCAGCCGGACCGCAAGGCGAGCCCGGCGCGACCGGACCGGTGGGTGCGACCGGCCCCGCCGGTGCTGACGGTCAACTCCGCATCTACGGCAATGGCAGCGCCGGCGCGGAGACGGTTGCATCGAATCTGGGCTTGCTCTTCGTTGATGTCGCCGCGGACGGCAACGCCCAGTTCAGTGACCTCACCATCGATGTCGGCGCCGCGCTATTCGTTCAAAGCGGCACGGTGATTCGCTGCACCGGGAAGTTCATCAACAACGGCACAGTGATCGTCGGACAGCATGCACGGGGCGGAAGATTCAACAGTCAATTCAACGCCAACTCCTATCTGTACTCGGTGACCAATGCGAATCCGGGCATCACGGCCTTGGCGGCGGGCAATGGTGAAATCGGGACGAACACAATTGCCGCCAGCGGCGGCTTGGGCGGCGGAACATTTTCTAGGGAGCAGGCCGTCTCATTGAGCTATCCAGGGCCGCCGGGCGGCGGCGGCGGCGGAACCGCCTTCGGCGGGGGAGGCGAACCGGGTACTGGCGGAGGGACGGTCGTCATTCTTGCCGCCGGCGGAATCGAAAACAACGGCACGCTCCGCGCAATTGGCACCGATGGCAGCACCAGCGCCGGAGGCGGTGGCGGCGGAATCATCATTCTTGCCTCCCCGGCTTACTTCACCAACAGCGGAGTGATCTCCGCCACCGGCGGTAATGGAGGCATATACAACAGCGGAAGCAGCGCTTCCGGTGGCGGCGGCGGCGGCGGATTGGTCAAAGTGATCAGCCCCACCATCACCAACACCGGCACGGTCAACGTCGCACCGGGCTTGGGCTCGAGCGGCGCTCCGAGCGGAACATTGGTCGGAAACCCGCGAGGTGGTGGTGGCGGCGGCGGCGGCAGCATCGGCTACGGCGGCTCAGGCGGCTCCGTCAATTCCAATGGCTCCTCGACGGCCTCCCTCCCGGGAGGTGCCGGAGCGTTCCTGGCGCTCAATCAGGATCCGACTTCGCTCTTTTGAATTGCCCCGGAGTACTGCGCGAACGCTGCGGACCGGCCTACGTCTCTCCGCACCGGCGAAATCGCGACGCGCAGTACCCCACGGCCCCCTCTAAGTACGCTTCCGTGCAAAAGCGTCCCGTTACCAAACGTCGTCGGTTCGCCGATTGACGATTGTTGTGCCGTCGTGGCGCTGAGGAAATGTTTGTTTCGCGGGAAGCGCCCCCACGCCTGCCCGACAATCCGATTCACTCCGCCCGACTTGCGGCGTCGCCCCCAAAGGCGCTGCAGAGCGATGTCCGCCCCCCGCTCACCGCCCGCAAAATTCGCCAAAATTCAACCCGCCTCGGCCGCGCGGAATCCACTTTGAGTCGCGCAATCCTGTTTCACGTGAAACAGCGTTGCTCGGAGGTCGCGCAGCCGCGAAGATTTCGCGTCGAGCCGAAGACGCGCCGACGCGACAGCCGTCGACGTGGCACCCGAAAATGACCGCGAAGCGACCGAACGCGATCCAGCGAGGGCCGAGCGATGCGACAGATTTTCTCACGGGCGGAGCGCGAGCGAGCGCGCATGGTCGATGCCGAGCGCTCGGCGAGGCTCAGCGCGTATGCGGCGCAGCTCGAAGAGCGCATCCGCGCAGACCGCGAATACTTTCGCCCCGAATTCGCCTGCGCCGCGCTGGGCATCGCACCCGGCGACCGCGAGGACGCGCTGCAGCGGACCTACGAGCTGGCGCTCGAACGCACCTATCGTGACGAGGTCATCACCGAGCGCGAGCGGGCCGCGCTCAATTGGCTCGCCGCCCGGCTCGAACTGGACGACGAGCATCGAAAGTCGGCCGAGATCCGCGTCGGCGGCGAGGTCTTCGAGCGCGTGCTTGATACCGCGATGCGCGACGGGCGGATCGAGTTCATCGAAACCGCCAAACTCGACGCACTGGCCAAAACGCTCGGACAGCCACTGCCCACCCTGATCTCGACCTATTTCTCCAGCCGCGGCGCGGTCTTTCTCCGCGCGCTGTTCGAATCGATCATTCGCGACGGCGAAATCTCCGCCGCCGAGTGGGAACACCTCGGCTCGGCGACCGACGGCCTGGGCCTGCCCCGCGAGACGCTGATGCAGATGATCGGCGGAGCGGCGGAGAGCTTTGTCGATCAGTTGCTGGCCGACGCCAGAGCCGCGGGCGTTTCGCCCGAGGCGACGCGAAAGGCGCTCGGCTCGCTGCTCGATCGCCTGCCGCTCTCGCAAAAGTTTCGGACGGATGTCGATACGAGAATCGCCAAGATGGGTGAACAAATCGGCTGACGCAGGCCCGGCGGCCGACCGTCGCGCCGCTACAGCGAAATCGCTCGGGCCGTTACCGTTCGACCATGGCCGACCAGCCCGCCGACCACCGACCGATGGACCCCTTCGCGCCAGCGCGTCGACTGCTGGTCGTCGGCGTGCTCGTGGCTTGCGCGTTGATCTCGTGGAGCCGCGCCTCGCGCGTCACATACGATTTCCACCACTTCTACCTCGACGCGGCGTATGTCTGGGAACACGGCGCGCTCAACCCGACGCTGAACGACCCGGAGCCGCTCAACAACCGTCAATTGCCCTTCTATCTGCCAACCGTGTCGGTGCTGCTGGCGCCGTTGGCGGCGGGCGGGCGCGGCGCGGCGGCAGTGCTCTGGACGATCGTGCAGATGCTGTCGCTGAGCTACTGCATGTGGGTGCTCGCGCGCTGGTGCGAGCTGCGCGGATCTGGAACCCTGGGCGCGGTCCGCTTCGGCTGGCTGCTCGTGCTCTCGCTCGCGGCGCTTTACGAAGCCAGCAAATTCAACCAGGTGAGTTTTCTGACGCTCGCGCTGATTCTCGCGGGCGTGAGCAAGCTGGAGAGCCGCCGCGACTTCGCGGGCGGTTGCTGGCTGGCGGCGGCGACCGTGCTGAAGCTGCTGCCGGCGGTCTTCGCGGTATGGCTGGCGCTGCAGCGCCGCTGGCGGGCGTTGGCGGGGTTTGTGGTCGGCTGCGGGCTGCTGATCGCGCTGCCGCCGCTGGTCGCGTTCGGGCCGCAGCGAACAGTGCAATATCACCAGGAATGGTGGCGATTCAACACGGGCAGCGCCGGATTGCGGGCCTGGCTGGAGGTGGACAACCCCGGCCCCTTCAGCGCGCATTTCGTCGACCGCCGCAATCAATCGATCGCCGCCACGCTGGCGCGGCTGACCGTCGCTGATCATCCGCGGCCGGCGTTTTGGCAGCCGGTGCATCTGAGCGTGGAACAGGTCAGCCGCATCGCCGGGTGGGTGAGCGGCGCACTGCTGCTGCTGATGATTGCTGCGCTGGCGCGCCGCCCGAGCACCGCCGACCCGCAGTGGAGCCTGCGCTGCGACGCGGCCCTGCTGACGATCGGAATTCAGGTGTTCGCCCCGCTCACGCGGATGTACTACCTCGTCTGGACGATGCCCGCACTCGCGCTGCTGCTGATCGCCGCCTCGCCGACGAGCGGAGATCAGGCTCGTTCCGCGACGATCGGGCGCGTGGGGCTGATCGCCTGGCTGCTGGGTATGGGCGCTTGGCTGTCGCGGGATCTGCGCGATCTGGGGGTGCACTCAATCATGTTGATTGTGATCGGGACTTGCGTAGCGCTTGCCCGAGGACGTGGTGAAACGGTGAAACAGTGAGACGGTGAAACAACGGGCGCATCGCCGAGATCAATCGACGGCGATGAAGGGGTTGATGTGGCCCGTCGCGAGGCTCAGGTAATAGCAGTGCCAGCGGATGGCGACATAGACGCTGGTGGCCAGCATCAGCCACGTCGCGAGCTCAGCGAGTTGTCGACGCCGCAGCGGCAGGATGATGACCGAGGCGAGCAGGAGCAGCGCGATTTTGTAGACGATCACGGCCTGATCGTCTTGCAGCAGCGTGGCCGCCACCGGATTCAGCTCTCGAAAATGCTCGGAGTTCGCCTCGAGGAGCGTAAACCCGAGATCAAACGTGTGAACGACCCAGGTGGCCGCAAGCGCCAGCAAAATGCGTCGCGGGCGGTTGAGGAAGTTGAACTTCTGCGCCAGCCGGTCCAGAAGAGCGCCGGGCCGCGGCGCGCCGCCGATCGCTCCGCTGCGCGGGATTGCCTGCGGCCAGATTGCGGCGGGCCAGACGCTCATACCCGGAGGATTCGGCCGGTTTGGCGAAGCGCCTGAATTGCGCCGCGCGAATTCTGCGAGGATTTCAGAGCGTCCGAAAATTGCTGATCCGCGGCGTTTGCAACGCGGCGGCGCGCTTCGGGAGTCGTCGGTTGTTGGCGGGCGCGGCGGGCTCTACACTTCCGCTCGGAACGGCGGTCGCCGGCGCGGCCG
>JALHOX010000074.1 GCA_022842805.1 Phycisphaerae bacterium
CCCGCCGCAACCGCCGCCCGCGTGACACGCTCGACGTTGCCCTCCTCGTTGTAACACGGAAAGGTGATCGTCAGCGAAGGAAGCTTGCGGGGGGCGCTTTCGACGAAATCGCTCATCTCGGTTCTCCGTTCAAAATCCGGCGTCGCCGTAATAGAGCCGCGCATCCACGAGTTCCGTACACCCGTGCCCCGAAATCGCCTCGTCCTCGGGCGGCGCGGCGCGCATAAAAAACGCCGGCCAGCGCAGGCGACCTGCCGGGAAACATCCCGCGCTGGACCGGCACGAAACGCGATCCACCCCATCGGTGTCGAGGGACGGCGCGACGTGCGATCTCTGGTCGCACGAAAGCACGTCTCACCAAATGTGGCTGGTGTAAAGGAGCGGAGAGTGGGAGGGAAAATACAACCCGATCCGCAAACAGTGCGCCGCCCAGGGTCGGGCGGCGCCGGGCGGGCTTACTGGGTCAACAGATTCACAAACGCCCCGATATCCGCGATGTTCACCTGACCATCGCTATTCACGTCGGCGTTTCGCAAGCGACAGTGCGGATAATTCTGCCGATAGATCCCGGGTTCGGTGAGCGCGCTCACAAATCCGCCGATGTCGCCGAGGCTGACGCCGCGGTCGCAGTTCATGTCGCCCACAGCAGTGCATGACAGATTGCGCAACATGGTCACGTTGTTATCGACCCGGTTCGCCGTCACCACGTCGGACACGCCGTCGCCATCCAGATCGCCCACCGCGCCGGCCTCCGGCTGAACCCCGGATTCCCAATCAATCACGCCGATCGGCAGTCGGCTGCCACGGCTGATCAGGGCGCTGACGTAACCGTCGACAATTTCACCATTGGCGATCAGCACATCGGGCAGGCCGTCGCACGTCACGTCGCCCGCCATGAGATATTGCACACCGCGCGATTCCGGCATTCCCCTCACCAGCGGCGGCGCCGCGAAACCACCCGCGCCGTCGTTCCAGCGCACCACCACGTTTCGGCCCGCGTTGTTGCCGACCACGAGATCATTCGCGCCATCCGCATCCAGGTCGAGCAGGACCACGCTCCGCGGCCCGCCGCCCATTGACGAATAATCGTTAGCCGCGGAATAGTTCATGCCCACGCCGGTCGAGTGAAGCACGCTGACCGAGTCGGCTCCCCGATTCGCGGTCGCGATATCGAGGATGCCGTCGCCGTTCAGCCGCGCCAGCGCGATCGACACAGGCCGCTGCCCCACCGCCATCCACGGCTCTGCCACGAACGTCCCCGCCCCGCCATTTCGCAGCACGCGGACGGCGTCGAGGCCGTCGTCAGTCGCGATCGCCAGATCCATCGCACCATCGGCGTCGACATCGCCCGCCGCGATCGCCGACGCATCCGCGCCGACCGGCACGAACGCGGCGCTCTGAAAGAGCCCGGCTCCCGTGTTGAAGTAGATTCGAAGCGATACGTTGTCCCCGTTGAGTACAACCTCGGGCGCCTGGTCGCCGTTGATATCGACGAGCAGCAGTTGATCTGCGTTGTTCGCGGCCGATAGCTGCGGCCCCGCGCTGTAATTGCCGGCCCCGTCGCCAAGCAGAATCCGCACCAAACCGGGCGATGAGTCCAAAACTGCGAGATCCGAATCGCCGTCGCGGTCGACATCGCCGATCGCCAGCGCCGCGGGCGCATTGCTCGGCGACAGCGCGACGGGCGTCGTAAACGCCGGCGGCTCAAACACCGCGGCCTCGGCATTCAGCAACCCGCCGCCCAGCGTGCCTTCAAAGCCCGGGTTCTGTGCGTCGACATTGGTAGCGGTGCCCCGCAAGATCGTGCGAATGTTGTCAGCGCGATATTGCGCCGCCGCCCACTCCGGATGGCGCGCGATGATCCGCGCGGCGACGCCCGAAACCATCGGCGCCGCGAAACTCGTGCCGCTCCAAGCCGCGTAATTGCCCGCCGGCAATCCGCCATAAATCGCCACGCCGGGCGCGGCGATATCGACCTCGGGGTGATAGTTGCTGAACGCCGCCCGCTGCAAGCCGTCGAGCGCCGCGACGCCGAAAGCATCGGGGTCGGTCGCCGGATATTCCTGCGGCGAGAGGCGATTCATGTTTCCCGCCGCCGCGATCACCACCGCGCCGCGCAGCCGGGCCGCGTCCACCGCGTCTTCCAAAATTACACTGTTGTAGGTCGACCCGGCGCTGATGTTGATCACGCTCGCCCCGCGCTCGACCGCCTCGAAGATCGCCTGCGCCAACACAAAGTTGTCGCCGTTGCCCTCACTGTTGAAGGCGCGGATCGGCAGCAGTGCCGCCCCGCCCGAGACCTCCGCGATCAACGTCGCGACATGCGTGCCATGGCCGAGCATCTCATCGATCAGCCCGTCGCCATCCAGGTCTTCGCCGGCTGCGATCTCGGCCACATTGCTGGTGTTATCCAGCAGGTTGAGGCCCGGCAGCGCCGTCCCGCCGATCTCCGGATGGTTGACGGCCAGCCCCGTATCCACGACCGCCACCGTCGCCGTCGCGCCCCCGGGCTGGCCAAACTGTGCGCCAATCAGGTCGATTTCGCCGAAGGCGGGTTGATCTCGAAACCACGTCGGAACATTCACTTCGGTGAAGTAGAAGCTCCGCGCGCTGCCTTCCGGCGCGTCGCCGAAATAGTTCGGCTCGGCCCACCGCGTCCGCGGGTCGGCGGCAAGTTGAAGGGCGACGGTCTCTTCGGTCTCGCCCGGCGGGATCGTCGCGATGTCCAGCAGATAGATTCCAAATGCGGGGATCTCTCGTCCCGCGATCGTCGACAAACCCAGCGCGGGGTAGCTGGCGACGAAGTCCGCGATGCCCTGCCCAGCAGCGAGCCGGACGATGACCTGATCGGCGATGATCGGATCGATCACGCTCCCGGCGCGTGTCGGGGTCAGCCCGAGCGCCGAAGAGGCCAGCGCCAGGATGGTCCACTGCCACCGCGAATACATCGTCTTCATAGCTTCAACCACCTATGCATACAAAAGGCGCCCAATGGGCCGGGTGCGGCCGCGATTGCAACTGCGCCAACTGCGCCTCGCGCAAAGCACGACTAAACGATCCTACCGAAGCGGCCCCCACCAACCGCGAATAAAATCCAGGCATCAATTCCGCCGTGCTCTCGTCCTGCACGGTCCAGAGGCTCACCACCAGCGTCCGGGCGCCCGCCGCCAGAAACGCCCGCACCAGCCCCAACACCTCGTCGCCCGTCTCAATCTGCGAGCGTCCGGTATCGCATCCGCTGAGCGTGACCAATTGCGCTTTCAGCCGCAGCCGATGAATCTCGCCCGCGGTCCACCAGCGATCGTGCAGCCGCACGCCCGACGACGCCGGCAGCTCGGCCGAAAACTGACCGTGGCAGCCCAGATGCAAAACGGCGGCGTCTCGGGCGGCCCGCGAAACAGCAGCGGTCGTCGCCGATTCGCCCAACAGGCTCCGCCCGCCCGGAAAAATCTGCCCCAGCCGCGCGGCCTCGTGCGCGATCTGCGGCGCGTTTTCGTCCGCCACCGCCACCAGAGTCACTCGATCGCCCGCCAAACCCGCCAGATCCGCCCCGCCGCCCGAAGCCAGCGTGGAATTCGGCGCATAGGAAATTTCGAATTGCTCGAGCAGGTACTTTCCGTCGTCGAACAGCGCGTGCATCGGCGCCGCATGCAGCGGTCCGTGCGGCACGATTCGCAAGCGCGTCGCACCCTGCAGCGAGTCGCGAACCGGTGCGATCAGCAGTTGAAACAACCCCGCCAACTCGCGCCGTACATCCTCGACCGCGCGCGCCGCCCGCGAACCGCCCACATCCGCTGCGCGCAACCCCTTGCGAATCTGAAACAACACCCGCTGCACCGCGCCGGCGAGTTCCGCCTCACTCACGGCGATTCGCACGGCGCGCTGCGCGCCGCGACGCACCACAAACGCGACCATGCCCTGCGGCAACTGGTAATACATCAACAATGCCGCATCCGCAGCCAGCCCGGCCTGCACCTCCGGCAACGTCGCCGGGCGTGCCAGCAATCCGCCGCTCGCCCCGCGCGCGTCAACGCGGCGTTCGAGCCCGACAACCTCGTTTTCCAAAGCCAGCAGACGCTCGGCGATCGATCGCATCTGCGCTTCGCCGCCGCTGCCCGCAAAGCGAGAATCCGCGAGCCGGCTGTAGTGCAGATCGAGTTCGGCGCGTCGCTCCGCCAGTTCGCGACCCAGCCCGTCGGATGCCGAAGAGTCGTTCGGTTCGTCGTCGGCCGCGCGCCGCGCCGCCTCGAGCAGGCTTCGGCTCTTGGCCCGCTCGGCCGTTTCGAAGGCCGTCGCCTCCGCCGCGGGCGTTGCCAGTTCGAGCGCCGCGCTGATCAGATCGTCATAAATCTCGACCCGCCGTCCCTGAAACGCCATGCGAAATCGGGCCGATTGCAGCGACCCGCGCACACGTTCCACCCCATCCACCGCCTCGGAGAAATCGCGCATCGCCCCGTTCAGATCGCGATCCGCTCGCCGCAGCCGGCCGCGCGAATGCGATATCTCTGCGTTGAGCGGCGCGATCAGCAATGGCGACGCAATCCGCGCCGCCTGGTCGACATGAAGCTGCGCGGCGGCGGAGTCACCCCGGATCTGAGCGATGCGGCTCAGCAGCAGTTGCGTCAGCACCGTGGCCACCGGCCGATCGCCGCTAAACGCCAGCGCCGCCGACGCGGCGCTCTGCGCGCCCGCGGCGTCGTCGGCCCGCAGCGCCAGCTCGGCCGCCAGCATCAGGCTCCGGCTGCGAAGGTCTGAGTGTTCGAGCCCCACCAATGCCGCTTCGGCCGCGGCCCGCTCGCGGCGCGCGTCGTCAACGCGCCCCTTCCGCAGCAACGCCTCGGCCAGCCCCAGGCGAGACTTCGCAATCTCGACCCGGCTGCCGCTCGCCTCCAGCACCGGCAGAGCGTCGCGATAGGCGCGCACTGCGTCATCAAAAAGTCCGGACAACGCCAGCAGATCGGCCTGATCCCCCATCACCCGCGCCAACTCCGCCGGAGCATCGTCGCGTTCGAGGTGCTGTCGGGCGCGCTCGAAGTGCTCCATGGCGCGCTGCAACCTGCCTTGGCGAGCTTCCAGTTCGGCCAAATTTCCTTCGACGATGGCGGCGGCCCAGTACAACTCGGCCGCGGCGAACATCGGCAGCGCCGCCTCCCACGCCCGCCGCGCGTCGACATGCCGGTCGAGCAGCATCAGGGCCTTTCCGCGATTGCTCTCGATCTGCGCCAGCGCCACCGTGTCGCCGCGCAGCGCCAAGCGAGCGCGATCGAAGTGCGGCAGCGCGTCCGCGGCTCGCCCAGCGCCCAGCGCCAACACGCCCAGATTTGCATCCGCCCGCGCCGCCAGCGCCGGCTCCGCCGCCGCCAGAAACGCCGTGCGCGCACTCTCGCCGGCCTGCTCCGCTTCCGCGTAGCGCCCCAGCTCGCTGAGTGCGTGGATCGATGACATGCGCGCTCTTGCTTCCTCCAGCTTGCTCTCCGCGCTCTGCGCGAAGGCGATCGCCGCCGAAAAGGCCTCCAATGCCCGACCAAAATCTCCCGAATACGCCAGACTCTGCCCCTGCACCCGCGCCGCACGGGCGCGATCGACGGGACCGCCCAGCTCCGCCCCCAGTTGCACGACCACCGCCGCCCCGGCGATCGCGCTCGCCACCTCGGTCACCGCCAGCCGTTCCACGATCGCGCACAGCGCCGCGATCGCCTCGCTCCGCGGCGAATGCGAACACGCCAGAAACCGCGCAGCGCGCTCAGCGGGCGGCAGCGCCGCTAGCTCACGCAGCAGCGCCTCGGGGTCGACGGGGCGTTCGCTCATGTCAATGTCGAGCGGCGTCCGCTGATTCAGCGCACCACGCCGTCAGGCGTCTCGCCGCTCATAGCTCCAGGTTGGGAACAACCACCAGCCGGTCGTCGACGCCGATCAAAAGGTCAAAGGTTCCGCCGCTCACGTCGAGCTTGAACATCCCGACATCGTCGGGAGTGGCCGACGCGACCAGTTCGAGTGTGCCGGGCTTGCTCAGCCCGACCGAATCGGGGCGGAAGCGCTCGACGCCGGAGATCTGCCCCATCAAATTTCGTTTGCCGCTGCTCGTCGTGCTCTCGACATCCAGATCGATCTCGATGTCGTCGACCTCAAAAGCCAGTTGATAGCGGTCGCCCTGCCCGCGGAAGCCCGCCAGCGCCACCTGAGGGCGGCTGTCATAGATCAGCGTCGCCAGCGCCCGCTGCAAACCCTGCATCCAGGCTGCGACCGTGTTGACCACCTTGGGTGGATTCTCGCGATAAAGCTGCTTCGCCGCCGCCAGCGCCTTCGCAGGCGGAGCGACCGTGTCGTCGGTCCGCAGGCTGTGCGACACTTCGCGGAAGCGGCTCACCGTCGCGGCGGCGGCCGGATTCGCGTTCAGATACGCCTCGACCAAGCCCGCTTCCATGGGCGACAACTTCCCGGCGGCGTACGCGATGAGTCGTTCGTATGGAACGCTGCTGCTCATGCCCGAGTTCTCCCTGTTACCGCCTAGCTGAGTCGCAAATGTAGCCCTAAATACATCAGGTATGAAAATTCGCGGGGGCTTCACCCCAACGGGGCGTCATCCTGGTGCCAAGGCACAGACGACACCAATCAAATGTCCGATAAAAGTCGCTCTAACTTCTTGAAACACCGCGCCCGCGTCGGCCCCACGCTCCCCACCGGCATCCCCAGCTCCGCCGCAATTTCTTCGTAGCTCGCCGTGGTCGTGTCGAAAAAGAACGCCCGAATCAGCCGCGCGCAGCGCTCGTCGAGCTGGTCCATCGCCTGACGCACCTGCTGCTGCCGCTCCAGCCGCACCACCTGCGTGTCGGTCGGCGTTCCGGAGTCGGCCCAGGATTCGTCCAGCGTCTGTCCGCGGCGGCGCTTGGCCTCCTTGGCCTGTCGCCACGATTCGCGATAGGTGGTGCGAATCAGCCAGGCCGAAAGCCGAGCTTCGTCGCGCAGCGATGGCAGATAGCGCAGGACGATTGACATGACCGACTGGAACACATCATCCGCGTCGCTCTCGCCCAGGCCCAGCCGCGTGGGAATCGAATACACCAGCCGGCCGTAGCGTTCGACCAAGACGTCCCACGCGCCGGCTTCTCCGGCCAGACAGGCTTGCACAAGTTCTTGATCTGAGCGATACATGCGATCTTCCTGCTGCACGCCAACCTATCCGCCCGCGAAGGCGCGCGACGACGGTGTCAAATGAAACCAGACAAGTCGACGACGAACTCTGCTGCGGCAAGCAGCGCCGAAAGCGGCGCTGCGCGCGGCGTCGCATCTTCGGCCGCCGGATCGCACCAGACGGGCGGCCTTCGCGCATCGAACTCATTCGACCCCGGTCGAGGGGCGGCGCAGTTTACACTGCGAGCGACCCTGATTGGGGCCCTGCTCGGCATCCCCCTCGCCGTCGCCAATCTCTACACGCTCCTGCACATCGGCTGGAGTTTCGGCGTCAACATCACCGCCTGCCTGGTCGGCTTCGCGATCTGGCAGGCCCTTCGCGGCCTTAGCGGCGGACGAGCCTCTGCCCTGAGCGAGCTGGAAAGCGTGTCGCTGCAAGCAACCGCGTCCGCGGCGGGCTACGCCACCGGCTCGACCGCCGCCATCGCGTTCGGCGCCATGCTGCTCCTGACCGACAAGCGCCCCGACCCCTGGGTGATGTTCGCCGTCACCGTGCTCACCGGCGTGCTCGGCGTCCTGCTCGCAATCCCACTGCGGGCCTGGCTGATCGACGCGGAGAAGCTGCCCTTTCCCAGCGGCGCGATGACGGCGACAACCATCCGCGGCATCGCGGCCCGCACCGTCGAAGCCCTGCGCAGCGCGCGCATCCTGCTGACATCGCTCGTCTTCGGCTTGCTGCTCGGCAGTCTGCGAGCGCTGCAACAACTCATGGGCGGCGGCGTGCTACCGGCTTCGTGGACGGGGTTCTTCGAGAAGCGCGCTCCGGCTTGGCTGCTGCAATCGGAGTTCGCGCTGCCCTACGCGGCGCCGGGGCTTGCCAAGCCGATCCAGATCGTCGGCTTCGCGTTCGAGCCGAGCTTTTTGCTGATCGGCGCGGGCATGATCGTCGGCCTGCGCATCACGCTTTCGATGATCGCGGCGGCGCTGCTGCTCTACTTCGGTCTGGTGCCGATGTTGATCCAGATGACCGACGCCGGCGGCGCGCCCGCCTTGCCGCCCGTCGGCGACGGCATCTACGAAGCCCGCCGCTGGGCCGTCTGGCCCGGCACGACGCTGCTGCTCGCGGCGACGCTGACCGGCTTTCTGCTCGAGTTGCCGCGATTGCTGCGCAGCTTTTTCGCCACCACCGCGAGCGATCGCTCGACCGATGACGGTCCCGCGCCGCCGCTGCAATGGACGCTCATCGGCGTGCCAATCGTCACCGTGTTGCTTGGGGCGGTGCTGTCGCTGGGGTTGAATGTGCCCGTCATGGGTGTTGCGATTTCGATCCTCATGGCAGGCTTCGCCGCGGCGATCGCGGCCCGCGTCACCGGCGAGACCGACAACACGCCCACCGGCCCCGTGATCAAACTAGCCCAGGCCGGCGCGGCGCTCACCGTCCGCGGCGACCTCACGACCAACGTCCTCTGCGGCGGCGTGGCGGGCGGAGCGGCGATGAGTGCGGCGGATTTGCTGCAAGACATGAAGACAGGGCGCATGCTCGGCGCCAATCTTCGCACGCTGGTCTTCTCGCAACTGCTGGGCGCCGTCGTCGGCGCCGCCACCATCGTGCCCGTCTGGTTCGCGCTCTTCCCCAACGCTGACACCATCAAAGAAAAGCTCCCGCCGCCGATCATGATCTCCGCAACCGCGGCGCGGGTCTTCGCCGAGGGCATCGGCTCTATTCCCGAAAGCGCCCGGTCGGCGTCGCTCTGGGCACTGTTCGCCGGCATCGGACTCGCTGTGATTGCGAAAGCATGGCCGAATTCTCGCGCGTGGCTGCCCAGCGCCGCGGGCCTCGGCATGGGGTGGATTCTGCCATTTTCGGCCGTGTTGGCCTTCGCGATCGGCGCGCTGATCGCGGCGATCTGGACCCTGATTCACCCCAAGCACGCCGAGCAGGACCAGGTCGCGACCGCCTCGGGCCTCGTCGCCGGCGAGTCACTGATGGCCGCGCTGGGCGCGATCATCCTCGCGGTGGTGGCGCTGCGCCAGGTGAGCGGCTGACCGCGCGCAAACTTGTTTCACGTGAAACACGTTTGCGCGAACGCAAACGGCGTTCCGTCGGACAGGAGCGTGGTCGGTATTGGCGGAGTTTGCCGAGCAATGCACCGTCGGTTCGTCGGCCTGCGAGCCGCAGGCCGCTACGGCGCGCGATTGAATCGCGACAAAATCGCGAGGGCGCTTGCCACGCCGAAGAGCGCGCCGGTGGAGACATCGCTCAGGTAGTGCGCCGCAGCCACCAGCCGCGCGCAGCAGACCAGCAACGCCAACAATAGCCACAACATGGTCCATCGCGGCAGCGCCAGCGCCATCGCCGTCGCCATCGCGAAGCCGACGCTCGCCTCGCCGGAGGGGAAGCCGTAGGACTTGCGCTCGTAGAGCGAATCAACCCGCGGACCTTCGAAGGTGAGGTGGAAATTCTCGGTGCGATCGCCGGCTGCCGCCTTGGCCGGCACGGGTCGCAGCCGGCCGAAGACCGATTGCAGGCCGTTGGCGGTAATCGCAACGGCGAAGAAGACGATCAGCACGCCGACCGCGACGCGCGGGCCGCGCGGGTGCCACAGCGCGAGCGCTGCGACCGCAGCCGCTGCGGCGCTCCAATGGGCGGGCCAGCGCAACACATCCCACAGCCGGGCGGTGCGATGATAAAAGTCGGTCGGGTCGGGCGGTCCGGGCCGATTGAGCGTTTCGCTGATCGCATGGAGCCGCGGGTCGATCCCCGCGAAGCCCGCGATCGCCAGCAATCCCGCGATGATCATCACGCCCCAAAGCACCTTTGGCACGGGCATCAGTATTTCTCCGCCGCCGCGCCCGCAAAGCCGGCAAACGCGTCGCAGATATAGATGGTCCAGATCTGCACCGGTTCGCCCTGCACGCGATGTTCGACCGAGCGCGCCAGGCGCAGCTCCGGCAATGGTCCGCCGGGCGCCGCCTCGCTGATGCCTTCGTCCGCATGCAGCGAGCCGATGTAAACGCACGGCCGCCCGACAAAATCGGGCGCATCGCGCAGCGGGTTCTCCCAGATGTCGTACTGGCTGCGCCGCCGGCCCAGCGCCGACGCCGCTGAATACACCGTCGGCTCGCCGGGCGCATAGAACGCGACCTGACTGGCGAGCTGATAGTCGTCGCAGAGAATGAACGGTTCGCGTCCGGCGGCGCGCTCGGCGGTCATTACTTCGCCGACCGCCGCCCCGAGCTGGGCCCAGCCGCGGAGCCGCACGGTAGGGTCGAATTTCGCGGTGGGTGTGAGATCCCAGGGCGGCGCGCCGCGGGCCAACTGCTTGAAGAGGGGCATGAACAGATCGGTACGATGCGCGATCATCACCGTCAGCAGCCCGACGACCGCTCCCGCGGTGGTCCAGCGCCGCAACGCGATCCGGCTGAGCGGCGAGTTCCAACCGACGCGAATCATCCACGCCAGCGCGATCGTCGCGGGCGGAACCGCCATCGCGGGCCAGTTGGGTTGAATTTTCGTGATCGGCGAGAACAGCAGGAAGAAAAGCCATGGGACGAGGGCGGCGAGGACCACCAAGCGGGAAGAGAATAGCGAATGGCGAATAGCGAATAGCGAATTACAGACCGGGTTTTCCAGCGTCTCACCCACATTGGGACCGGACGCTTCGCCTGCCTTCAATTCGCTATTCGCTATTCGCAATTCGCTATTCGCCACGTCCGTCGCGCCGGCTCGCCAGAGGCGCGCGAGCGCGACGAGCATCATGACGAGCCAGATCGGACCGATCACCGCTGCCTGACCGCCGACGTAGGCGGCGATCGCGCCGAGGTCGAACTTCACGCGATCGGCCACACCCGCCTGCCCGGCGACATGGCGGAAGCTGACCCAATCGTGGCCCGCGTTCCAAATCAGAATCGGCGCCAATCCGAGCAATCCGACCAACGCCGCCGCCATCACCGCCGGCCGCCGCCAGAACCCGCGACACTCCTTATCTATCAAGAGCCAGATGCCGACAACGGGATACGCGAGCACCATGTTGTACTTCGCGAGAAAGCCGATCGCGACGAGCCCTCCCGCTGCCAGCCACCAGAGCGTCGCGCCGCCGCTGCTTGAGGGCCGCCCCTCCACCCCTCCACCACTCCACCCCTCCGCCCCTCTAACGACGCAATACAAACACCACACCCACGCGCACACGAGCGGCGCATCGATGGTCATCAGCAACCCGCCGACGGACATGATTGGAATCGTCGCGCAGAGCGCCACGGCCAACGTGCCGATCCAGCCGTCGCGAAAGACCCGCGCCGCGAGGGCGTGCACGCCGAGCGACGTCAGCACGCCGAGCAGGATCGCGGGGCCGCGGACCGCGAGCGTGTCGTTGCCGAAGATCGACCGCGACCAGTCGCCCAGCACGACCCGCCCGGCGGCGATGATGTAGGCGACCAGCGGCCCCTTGCTGTAGTAGCTCAGGTCGAGCCGCCGCGACCATTCCCAATAGTGGGCTTCGTCCCCCGAAAGATTCAGATCGCGATAGCTGAGCAGGTAGACGAGGTGGATCGCCGCGCCCAAGAGCGCGAGCGTCAGCGAGGCCGCGAAGGCCGACGTCGCGGCGATCGGACGCGCGGCGCTCACCGATCTAGTCCGACCCCGGCTGCCGCTCGGCGCTTGGCGACGACGCTGCCGCGCCCGGCGCCGCAGACCGCGTGACCGTGACGCGTTTGGCGATCAGCTTGCCGGTGCGATAGATCACGCCCTCGGCCTCGCCGCGATCGCCGACGCGAATCTCGCTCATCGCCGCCGGCACGCCGTCGACGTAAATCTCGCAATCGGCGGGCACCTCCGCCGACAGCGTGATGCGCTTGCCGTTCTTGGGGAGTACGACTTCGATCTTGGCGGTGCGCGCGGCGACATCGAGCGACGTGAGTGTGAACTCGGTCCGTCGGTTCATCCCCATGGTCTGTTGCAAGACGTAATTCGCGCCGGCCGCCGCGGCCGCGACGCCGGCGATGATCGCGATCAGCAGCCGCAGCTTTCGATCCGCCGCCGAGCGACCCGCTCCGGCGGCGGGATTGCTCCCTGGTTCATTCAAGGCACGTCTCTCCGCAAGTGATGCGAACGGCGCGCGACGCGCCGGAACAGGGCTTAAGATAGACGAACCCACCCGACTTGCGACCCCGCGGTTGGCGGCGCGATCGGCGCCATTCACCGTCGCCTCACCGTCGCTTTAACAGGGCTGCATATTCTTCATACGACATGTCCGCCGCCCGTCGCCGCAGGATCGTGCCGATCTTCTCGGGCAATTCGCGAGAGGCCTTGTCTTTGTAGTATTTGCCTAGGGCCGCATCCATGCTGATCAGGCCTTTCACCGGCCAGCCGCGCGGGTTCATCTCTTCCTGCAAAATCGCCGGCGAGAGCACGACCAGCTTGTACATCCCGACGCTGAAGCCTCGCGACCAGGAGAGCAGCGTCTGCAGCAACTGCTGGAAGTTGCCCTTTTGTCGGCCCGTCAAAAGAAAATCTCGCAGTGTGTCGGCCAGACGCGGATTGCGCGTGAGCAGCAGGTGGAATTTGGTCAGCTTGTCCTCGGGGACGTCGACCTGCCGCAAATCGTGCAGCATCTGGCGCACGTGTCCCTCGAGCTCGACCGCGCCGTGCAGGAGATCGCTCAGCAGCAGGCCGACGCGGGCGAAGGTCTCGCGCGGCGGGGCGTGAGTTTCGACGAAAATCTGCGGATGGGCCTTGGCGAGGTCGGCCCAGAGCGCGGCGAAGGCGGCGCCCTCGGTTTGTGCATCGGCGGCGGCGACGCGGGCGGTCGCGACGGCGGCGGTGGCGTGTTGCTGCTTTTCCGCAGCCTCCAGCGCGGCGCGCAGAGCGGCGAGCTCGGATTCGAGCGCGTTGACCCGCTCGGTTTGGCGGACGGTCTCCACAGTGGCCGACTGCCGCGAGAGCTTTAGCTGCTCAAATTGCGACTCGATATGGGCGCGGGCGTTTTCGGTCTTTCGCAAGTCGTCTTCGAGACGAGCAATGTCGGCCAGCAGCTTGCCGCGCTGACCCTCCAGCTCCTGCACGCGCGTGCGCTGACGGGTCAGCGTTTCCTCGGCGTCCTGACGATGACGGATTTCCTGCTGATGGTGACGACGCAACTCTTCGATCTCGCGTCGCGCCGCCTCAAGCTCCAGTTCGACCGCCGCTCGCCGGC
>JALHOX010000075.1:0-7023 GCA_022842805.1 Phycisphaerae bacterium
GCCGGCGACGGGGCCGACGGTGATGACGATCTGCTGCTGGGCGTTGTTGGTGACGATCGAGAGCACTCCGGCGGTGGACTGCTGCACGGTGGTTGTGCCGGTGACGTTCGACGGGTTTTCGCGGATCGTCGTGACCGACGGCGAGGTCGAGAGCTGGGCGAACGCGCTCGCGGCGAAGGCGAGGCTGAGACCGGCGGCGATGACATTGAAACGCTTCATGGGTCCGAACTCCTTGGAACTGTGTTGCGATGCACTTGGAATCGCGGGTTTGTTTTCGAAGCCGCACGACCATTCGTTCGGCTTCGCACGTGTTGAGGCGCGCCCTCCGGCGGCGCGATGCAGCGCGAAAAAAAAAAATCGTGCAATTCGTTCGCGGGGGTGGCTGCGCGGCCCAACTGCGTCTGAGCCGAGGTGGTCGGCAGTTGGACTCGCGAAGATCTGTTCGGCGCCGATCGGCGATCCGCTGCTTTTGCGTCGGGCGTCGATATCGGGCGTTGGCCAGTCGACGGCTTGGCGATCGAAGTTTCGATCCATCCGCTGTGCAACTAAGATCAGCCTTCGCGCGAGCGGTGGCCGCGCGATCTCAGGCGAACTTGTGTCGAACGTGGATCTCGAATTGATTGAGCGTTGCCTCGCGGGCGATCAGGCCGCGTGGGCGATGCTCATTGAGCAATACAGCGGGCTGGTCTATTCGATCGCGCGCAAGTCGGGACTTCGGCCCGATCAGTGCGACGACGTCGCTCAGGTCGTGTTCGCGATTCTCGTTCGCAGGCTGAGCAGCGTTCGCGACCAGCAATCATTGGCCGGGTGGATTGCGACCACCGCGCGGCGGGAAGCCTGGCGGGCGAAGCGCGGGGCGGCAGCTCATCGGACTGAGTCGGGCGTGGAGTCGGCCGAGTTGCCGGTGTCCGACGCTGACCTGGAGCGGGCCATTCGACAGGCCCAGTTGCGGTCGGCCGTGGCATTATTGGACGTTCGATGTCGCAAGCTGATCGAGCTGCTTTATCTGACAGAAGAAACGCCGGAATATCAGCAAGTTGCTGCTGCGATTGGACTTGCGGTTGGTAGCATCGGTCCAACCCGGCAGCGCTGCCTGGCCCGGCTGATCGAGATTATTCGACAAGCCGGGGCGGAGTAGGCACTGCGCAGTGCGGCGATTTTGTGTATCGCGACAGGGTGGGGGCATCCTCTACAAGACGGATGAGTAGCTGCCGGGAGAGATTTGAACATGACCCAGATGAGTGATGAGCATTTGATCGCCTTCGCCCTGAACGAGCTTCCCGTCGAACAGCGGGCCGCGGTTGAGCGGGCGATTGCGGCGGAGCCGAAATCTGCGGCGCGGCTGGCGCTGGTGCGGCAATCGCTGGAGTCGCTCGCCGCCGCACGGGCCGAGGCGGCGGATTGGCGGGTGGACCCGACCCAGAAAGCGGCCCTGCGCGAGTTGTTTGCCCCGCGTCCGGCCGATTGGCTGCAGGCGACGGCCGACCGCGTTCGCGAGTGGGTCGCACAGCGCGTCACCAATCTCCTGCCGGGCACGCCGCTCGTCGCGGGCTTTCGCTCCGGCGCGGCGAGCAGCCACATCATGTATGCATGCGAGGATGTTGAAATCGACATCCGCCTTTCGGCGGATGAATCGAATCCGTCGGCGGGCGAAGTGGGGGTGATGGGCTTTGTATCGAGCGATCAGCCGGCGCGGGCCGTCGTCGCCACGCGGCTGCGCGATCGCGCGGAGCGCAATCTTTCGCTGGCGACGAGCGGCGAGTTCGATGGCAAGCTCGCCAGCGGCGCGTATGAGCTGCGCATTCAGTTTGAAGATCGCACGGTGGTGATCCCTCGAATCGACCTGTCGGGCGCGACGGATGAACCCGATGCCGGCTGAGATCGCCGAAATTCTGCACGACGCCGAAGCCGCGGGCGATCGCGAGCTGGCCCGGCTCTGCCGCGAATCGGCGGGCCTGGTGACGCTGGCGGCCTACGCCAAGCGGCTGGCGCTAAACGATCTGGCGCGGGCCGTTCGGCTGACCGAGCGGTTGAGCCTGGCGCGAATCTCCAGCGACCCGATCACCAGTTCGCACGTCGCCGCCGCGCGGGCCTACGCACTGGCGCTTTCCAACGACTTTGATGGCGCTTTAGCGGTCCTGCACGACGCCCGAGCCGAGGCGGCGGTGGCGACGAACCCGCTGGCCGCGGCGACGCTCGATCTGGCGTCGGTGCAGCCGTTGGCGCGGGCCGGACGTCTGGCGGAAGCCGAGCACGCCGCACTCGCTGCGCGCGACGGATTTGAGCGGACGGGGCACGCGCTGGAAGCGGCGATGGCGGACATCAATCTGGGCGTGGTGCTACGGATGCGTGACGAACCGGCGCGGGCGTTGGCGCATTTTGATCGCGCTCGCCCGGTGCTGGCGGGGGATCCGGTGCGGCGCGGAATGATCGACAGCAACCGGGCCGAGGCCTACATGGACCTCGACGATTTCGCCCGCGCTTCGCATGCCTTCGAACAAGCGCGACGGGCGATGCAGGAGTCAAACGACCATCATGCGGCGGCGGTGGTGGAGGGAAATCTCGGCAATCTGCTGAGCCGACAAGGGCTGATCGATCGCGCGGTCGAGTGCTTCGAGCGCGCCCGCCGGGCGTTTGCGGGGTCGGGCGCCCCCGGCGATCTGGCCCGACTGCGGGCCGAGGAAGCCGAGGCCCTGGCGCAGGCCGGCGACTATCGCGAGAGCCGGCGTGCATTCGCCGAAGCAGTGGCGATCCTCGACGAAGTGGGGATGCGGCGCGAGGCGGCGCGGGCGCGACTATGGGAGGCGATCGTTGCCGGTCGCGCCGGCGAACTGGAAGCCGCCGGCGCGCTGCAGCGCGACGCCGCCGCGCGCTTTGAGCCGCTCGATATGCCGATCGGAATGGCCGAGGTCACGCTTTTGCAAGCCGAGCTTGCGCATCTTTCGGCGAACGACAGCGCTGCGATCGCGCTACAACGCAGCGCGCTCGACAGCCTGCGCGATCGCCCGCTGCGGGCGTTGCAGGCGCGGCTGATGCTGGCGCGCACTCTCGTCCGGCTCGGGCGGTTGCCCGAAGCACGGCGGGCGGTGGAAGAGATCGAGGGCGACCCCCTGTTGACGGAGGTGCCCCCGCTGCGACCGGCCGTGGCGCACGTTCGCGGCCTGCTGGAGTTGGCTGTCGGGCGTCGCGGCGACGCGGCGCGGGCCTTTGCCGCGGCGCTGACCGCGCTGGAACAGACGCGCGGCACGCTTCGCATCGAGCAGCTTCGTTCCGCCTTGGTTTCGGCCAATTTCGACATTTATCACGACGCATGGACCAGCGCCCTCGACGACGACGGTCCGCGCGGACGGGCGACTGCGTTCGACGCGCTGGAGCGCCTCCGCTCGCGATCGCTGCTCGACGTGCTGCAATCCGCCGGTGCTTCGTCCGCGGCGACGGCCGGCGCGGTCGAAGACGCGGAGCTGGAAGCGGAGTATCGCGCGGCGATGGCTTCGCTGCGGGCGGCCTATGAGCAAGCCGGCGCATCGCCCGAGCGGGCCGTGGAGCGGACGCGCCGCGCCAAGGCGACCCACCTTCCCATGCTTGAGGCGCGCGTCGAGGAACTCGAACGCCGCCTGCTGGCGACCCGGCGTCTGAAGCCCGTGCTGGGCCGGCCCATGGCGCTGGACGAAGTCGCCGATCAGCTGCGGCCCGATCAGGCGATCGTGAAGTATTTTCTGGACCGCGAGCGGATCAGCGCGATGGTCGTCCGCAAGGACCGCACCGAAGTGTTTCGCGCTCTCGCGCCGCGCACGGACATCCGCCAGCTCGCCCAGCAGCTTCGTTTCGCCGTGGAGTGCGTCCTTTCCCGCGGCGACGCGGCGGCCGTTTCCCCGCGATTGATCGCGCGCACCGCTGAGCTGCGCAGCGCCCTGCAACAGCGGCTGCTCGCGCCGTTGGCGGATGTGCTGGCCGGCACGCGCCGCCTGGGCATCGTGCCGGTCGCGGAGTTGCACGGCGTTCCGCTGCATGCCCTGGGCGAGGGAGACGACTTTCCGGCGATCTCTTCCTATCTGCCCAGTGCCACGATCGGTCTGCGTCTGGCCGAGGCGCCGGACCCCATCGGCGGCGCAAGTGGGCTGGGTCTGGCCGTGGGCGTGTCCGACGCCGCGGCGCCGCACATGCATCAGGAAGCGATCGAAGTCGCCGCGCGCTGGCCGGTGGCGGCGCTGCTGACGGGCGAGGCGGCGACTCGGGCCGCATTCGTCGAGCAGGCGCAACGCGCCGCGCGGATTCATCTTGCGGTCCACGGCGCCTTCGCCGAGCAGCAGCCGATGTCGGCTCGCCTGCGCTTTGCCGACGGTTGGCTCAGCGCGCGCGAGTTGGCGGGACTGCGCTTGCCGGGCAGCTCTGTCGTGTTGGCCAGTTGCGACGTGGGCCAGACCGCCGGCAACGCGGGCGAAGAGCGCTACGGCCTGATTCGAGCGCTGCTGGTGGCGGGTGCGCGGCGCGTGGTCGCTTCGCTCTGGCCGCTGCACGACGGCATCGCGCGACAGCTTTTTCGGGACTATTACGAATTGGAGTCCGCCGCCGATTCGAGCGCCGACGGCGCCGGTTCGCCTCTCGCCGGCGCCGCTCAGCGGCGCTGCAACGATGGCGTGCCGTGGGCGTTCTGGGCGGGAGTGATCTCTGTGGGAGCCATGCCATGATCTATCGGCGACTCGTAGGTGCGACCGTTGTGCTGGGCCTGTTCGGTGCGGCCTCGCCCGCATGGGCCGACGAAGACTCGCCCTTTGAATCCGAGGGACTGGTCCAGCTTGCGCCCGGCGCGAACATCGCCGACTTTCACACGCGCTATGGCACGACGACGATCGAGAGCTACGCCGCGCAGAACATTTATCGCGTGGCGCTGCCGCCGACGATTCCGGCGGACACGTTTGAGGCGCTGGTCGCCACGGACGCCGAGGTGCTCCACGCCGATCGCGTTTTTCCCGTGCTCGACACCAATCCGGTCGGCAGCTCGCAGAGCTTTTTCTTCTTCGACGTCGGCCAGCGCTTTGCCGACCAGCCCGCCTGGGGCCAGATCGATCTGCCCGATGTCGCACCGCACGCCAGCGCGACCGGCGCCGGCGTGACGGTGGCGGTTGTGGACACGGGAGTGGCGCCGCATCCCTTTCTGGCCGGCAGCGCCGCGCCGGGCGGGTTCAACTTCGTGGAACGAAACGCCAACACCAACGATTTCGCCGACACGCTCGATAACAATCAGAACGGCGTCGCGGATGAGTACGCCGGCCATGGCACGATGGTCGCGGGGCTGGTGCGGCGCGTCGCTCCGCAAAGCTCCATTCTCGCGATTCGCGTGATGGACGACGAAGGCCGGTGCGACACGTTCAAGCTCGTCGCAGGCATTCACCACGCCATCGACAACGGGGCGGACGTGATCAACCTCAGCCTCGGCACGATCGATCCCTCCGACGTGTTGCTGGCGGCGGTGAATCGCGCTCTCGCGTCGGAAATCGTGATCGCGGCTGCCGCCGGAAACGACGACCGTCCGGACCCGCGGCGCTACCCCGCTGGTTTCAATCTTCCGGGCGTGCTGGCGATCGCGGCCTGCGACGAGTTCGATGTTCGCGCTCCATTTTCGAACTATGGCCCCCACGTCGACCTGATCGCCCCCGGCGTCGAGATCACCAGCACGCTCTACAACCTCGGCTTCGGCCGGGGGAGCGGCACCAGCCTCGGCGCGCCACTAGTGGCCGGCACCCTGGCGCGGATGCGCGGCGCGCGGCCCGGGGCAACCAGCACGGACCTGCGCGATTTGTTGCTCGCTTCGACCGACAGCATCGCCGCGCAGAACCCCAGTTATCCCGGCCAGCTCGGCGCCGGTCGGCTCAACGTCGCCCGCGCGGTGGATGCCGCCCTCGGCCGCGGCGACATGGATTGCGACGGCTTCGTCAGCGTCGCCGACATCGGTGCATTTGTGCTCGCGCTGACCGAACCGGCGCAATACCCGGTTGCGTTTCCGCAGTGTCGCATCGAACACGCAGACACCAACGGCGACGGCGTTGTGACGGTCGGCGATGTCGGCACGTTTGTTGGGATGCTCGTCGGCGGGTGAGCAGCGCCGCCCCACGGCGGCGCTGCGAATCGGCCGGCCCTATTCGCCCGATTCGCGACACCACGCGGCCAGCCCCGCGCGAAAGCGGGCGTGTCGGGCCAGTCGGCGGCAATAGCTGCGTTCGTCGGCGGCGCCCTTATCGCGGAGCAACTCCGCCAGAGAGCGTCGGCTCGGGGCCGGCCAGCGTTCGACTCCCGCAACCATCGCGACATAAATCGCAAGCTGCTGGTATGCCCGCCGGGCGACCGCCGGCTCGGCCGGGGGCGGGCCAAATTGAAGACAACGCGAGACGTCGCGTGCGATCTCGTGAATCACAGTCTCGCGCGAAGCGGAATGCGGATGCCCGGCTGCGCGGTCGCGGATTTTCTCCGCCGCACCGCGGGCCAGCGTGGTTAGCCAGCGTTCGCTAAAGATCTCGCGCGAATCCGCGCCGGGCAGCGACAGCACCAGGTCGCCTTGCGCCAACTGACGCAGCGTTCGGGCGGCGGTGCGATGCCGCCGATCGTTGCGGAGCAGTTCGGCCTCGCGCTCGGCGAGGTGACGGATCGTCGGGTCGGTCGGGCGAAAGCCCAGTCGGTAGTAAAACCAGAACGCGCCGCTGCCGATCGCCTCGCTGTTGCCCTCGCCGAATTGATAGGGGTTGGCGATGAAGTGGCGGCAATCAAAGAGCGTGTGAAAAGCGCGCAGCGTCTGCACGAATAGAAACGCCGCCTCGCTCTTGCGATACTCGGGAAAAATGTTGATGCCGGTGTTTCCCTGGACGAAGAGCGGGCTGACGCCGCCGTAGCCGATCGGGGCGCCGTTGGCGAAAAGCATGTAGCCGAAATTGCCCTCGAGCACAGGGCGGGCGTCGGGCAGGACGCCGAAGACCGCGAGGTCGACCCCCTCGCCCAGCGGCGCGTGCCACACCTCCTCCGGATTCGCGC
>JALHOX010000075.1:7033-13283 GCA_022842805.1 Phycisphaerae bacterium
ATTCGCGCGATTCATGCTGTAGACCTCGCGCTGCCGCACCGCCAACGCCGCGATGGCGATATCGATCACGCGCCGGCCCGCGCCCGGCGCAAGCCGGCGAATTCCGGGCAGCGGCCGCGCGATCCACTCCGGCGCATCCGCGGGGGGCTTGCGAAAGCTGTTCCGAATCGCCGTCTGCGCGACCGGCGCCGCGTTTCGCGTGATCGACCACTGCCCCTCCCCCAGGCGCCAGCCGACGGGCAGCTCGATCGCGTCATACTGATCGATGATCGCCTCTCGCCCGCGCGGCGCGGCGGCGATCTCGCGCACCAGCCAGTCCAGGTCCGTGCCACCCGATTTGCCGCGAACGAAGTCAAACCACGAGCGCGGCGTGAAGCCGCCCTCCAGAAACGCCTGTTCCTCCGCCGGTTCGACCAGCTTTCCCATCAGGTTGTCGAAGGCGTCCATCTCGGTCAGCTCGGCCCAGTCGATCGCCGCCGCGCCCGGTGCATGTCGGGCGAGCCAACGGGCCACGTCGAACGAGTAGCGGCAGAAATGCGTCGTCCCCGCGATTCCCGAGTCGTGCAGTCGGCCGCGCTCCGTCGCCGACAGATGCCCGATGTGCTGATGAAAACGCGCGAGCTCGTCGCGCGCATGGGTGGCGATCGTGTCACGCTCGGGAAACGCGCGGGCGTACGCGAGCGCGCTGTGCCAACGTTTCAGAGCCGCAGGCCGAAGCGGGGGACGATCGGCCAGCGCTCGCAGGCACCGCAACTTCTCTTCGATCGCGGGAGCCGAAAAGTCGCCGCGAAGAGCTTCGAGGCGGGCGAGCATGGCGGCGCTGGTGGGCATGAGATCGACTCGATATCGGCGCTCGCGCTGCGCCCGATCGAGCGCTGCCGCGGTGCGCTGGATGTTGGCTTCGCAGAATACAGTCGAATCGTGGATCGCGACGAGAGATGGCGCGGGCGGATGTGCGGGATCCGTGGCGCAAAAAAGCGGCGGCGGAGCCGGCTCTTCACCGCTCCGCCGCCATTTCGCTGTCACTGTGAATCGAACGACGAGCCTAGCGCTTGCGACCGCCGCCCTGCTGCGCCTTGTTCTCTTCGGCCAGCTTGCGGGCCTCTTCGACCTTGGCCCTGGCCTCGTCGATCATCTTTTGCACGCGCTCCTGAAAGTCCTGCTGCATCTGCGGCAGCTGACCATCGTCGGCACGCTGACCAAAGAAGACACGCTGGCGTCCGCCGGTCATCTCGCGGAATTTGGCGTATGTATCGGGATCGGCCTTTCGAAACGCCTCGGCGGAATCGTAGGTGGCGTTGCTGGACGAGCCGTCTTTGTCGCTTTTGCTGACGTTGAAGGCGCCGTTTTCGTCCCGCGTGATCGCCAGCGACTCGCCGTCCTTGGCGATCGAAATGCTGACGGATGATTTCGCGTCATCGACGCCGTCGGAGTCGAAGTTAAAGGTGCTGTCGGGCGAAAAGAACATGTTCCAGCGGCCGAGGTCCGACAGATTCTGCAGTCCGTGCGGACCAAACGGGGCGGGCTGCCCCGGGCGACCAATCCACTGATTCCAATTGCCCATGTCGAAGACCTTCAATTCTTCGAGTGCGTCGGGCAGTTGGTCCAACTGCCCCATGTCTTCGACGATCCAGTTTCCGTCGGGACCAAGCTTCATGCGCTTGCCGCGCATCTGCACCGAGTTCACCGCCGCCTCGGGCTCTTCGTACTTGTATTCGATGTTGCCGCCGTCGCTGGGCCGCGCGGCGGGGCGAATGGAGAGGGTCTGCTGCTTGCCGTTTCGGATGATCACGATTTCGCTGTCCTGACCGGCGCTCGCATCGCGCAGTTCGGTCAACAGTTCATCCATGTTCGCAACCGACTTGCCGCCGAAGGAAACAAACACGTCGTATTGCTGCAGGCCCGCCGCGTCGCCGGGGCTGTTCTTGGCGATGTTGGCGATCATCATGCCTTCGCTGCCGACGTGGGCGGCGAGCGGCGCGGGAATGGGCGTGAGCCGCAGTCCCAGCCAGACGGCGGGCATTTCAACCTGGACCTGCTGACCAGGGACGAACATCATCGACCCGCTTTGCGCCTTTCCGCCACCAGCCGGAGCCATCATGACAACGGCGTGCGGCCCCTGGCCCTGTGCCCCGCCCGGCCCGACGAACATCAATTGCTGTCGATTGGAATCATCGCCGGCGTAGGCGCTCAGCGTCGCCATTCCGATCAAAAACATTCGCATCGAATTCATCATCTGCGGACTCCTTCCGATTGCTTCTCGTGTCGCCGGCGCGAGGCCGGCGCGGTTTCAGACGCCCCTAGAAATCCCTCTGAATCTTCACGACCTGCGTCTTGGTCAGATCGACCTCGATCAGGTAGTACTCTCCAGGCACGCCGCGCGGGATCAACAGAAGGTCGCGCTGCGTTTGGTTGATCCGCACTTGTGGACGTTCGTGCTCCGGCGACACTGGCGAAAAATACTCCGACATTTGTCGGATGGGGGCAAACCAGGAACCATCCGCGTGCGTCGTGCCGATCCCGTTCGCCGCGCGGGCCTGCAAGGTGCGCTGGCCCCCGCGGTCGGCGGAATTGATCGCCGGTGCCATCGACCACCAGGCGACCGAGGCGGCCGCCGCCGTCGCCATGGCCGGGAGCACGCGCAGCCAGCGACGTCGAAACGCGACGCCCGTTCGACCGGCAGCCCGCGCGTCGGCCCGAATCAACGCGCGACCGGCCGCGGCACGAAGCGCCTCGCCCGCGGCGCGATCGAGCGCCACCATCTCGTCAAACAGCGCCCGCGCGACCGCGTCTTCGCGCATCCGCCGGTGCAGCTCGACCCGCTCCTCAGAGCGCAGCTCGTCGTCGAGATAACGCGAGATCAGCCGCTCCATGCTGCCCACCGGCGGGTCGCTGTCGGGCGTTTCGCTCGCATATTCGTGTTTCGTGAGATCGCTCATTGTTTCTTCTTTTCCGGCCAATCTGTCTCGCCTCTCCCGCCCGGTTTCAAACCTTGCCGCTCAGCGCTTCGCGAAGCAATCGCCGCGCCCGCACCAGCCGCGTTTCGACGGTGTCGAGCGGCAGACCGAGCACCTCGCCGATCTGGGCGTAGCTCCAGTTTTCCAGGTGACGCAGCACGAACGGCTCGCGATAGATCGCCGGAAGTCCGCCGATCTCGCGCAGGATCAGCTCGTGCGCCTCGCGCCCGGCGACCGTCGCATCGGGCTCGGCGTCGCGGCCGGGGTCGGCCAGCCCCACCAGGGCCGACTCGCCCGCCGTCCGCGTCGATCGCCGCCGCCGCGCGATGGCGAAATCAAGCGCGGCGTGCCGAGCGATCGAGTAAAGCCAGGGCTTCACTCGGCCGGCATCCTGCAGCGAATCGTAGCGCTGCAGGACTTGCGCCCAGACCTTTTGCATGACGTCGTCGACCGGATCGCCCCGTCCGAGCACCCCGAGAATCACGCTCCGCAGCCAGCCTTCATGCTCGCGCACCAATCCCTCAACCGCCGCGCGCACGTCGACGTGCGCCGGAGCGGGGATATCGACCGCCGCGGGCTTCGGAATGCTCACACTGGCCATCGGGTCTACATCCATCGCAGACGGCCCAGCCACCCCCAACCTGTCAGAATCATGAGCGGGCTCGGTCCGGTAAGTCGCCACCGGCCTATCTGCCGCCGGGCGAACTTGCGGCTTTTTCTGACGGCGCCGCGGCTCGCGCCGGCTCCGGCGGATCGGGGCCGGCGCCACGGAGTGTTATCGCAAAATCGCCGCCCGGTCGCAGCGTAGAAACTCGTAGGGATGCGGCGCAGCCGGATCGAGCACCAATTTCGCCAGCAACTCGCCGATCGCCGGGGCGAATTTAAAACCGTGGCCGCTGAAGCCGGCGGCAAAGGCGACGCCGGGAGTGCTGGGATGGCGATCCACGATGAAGTGCTCATCGGGCGTCATGCTGTACATACAGGCGCTATGTCGCACGGTCTCGTCGCCATGGACCAGCGGCAGATAATCGCGGATAAAGCCCTGCACGCGCGGCAAATCGTGCGGCAATCGCGCGCGAACCAGCTCATCGGCGCTGCCGACCGGGTCGTTGCCGCTGTGCTCGGCGATCTTCATCGCGCCCGCCGGCTCGGCGGGGAATCCGTAAAAGAAGCCGTGATCGAGGGCATAGCAGAAGACCGGCGCGCGGTCGGCGGCGCGATAGGCGCTCTCCGGCGTGCGAAACCACATCTGCATGCGGCGCTCGACGCGAATCGGCAGCTCGAGATCGGACAGAATGGTGCCGGTCCACGGACCGGCCGCGATGATCAGCCGCGCAGCGCGAAAGCAACTGCGATCAGTCTCGACCACGCATTGGCCGTCCTCACGCCACCAGCGTCGCACGGTCTGCCCGGTCTCCAACGTGGCGCCGGCGTCGAGCGCCTGCTGACACATCGTGATCACGCAATCCTCTACCCGCAGCATGCCGGCGTCGGGCTCGAATAGCGCAATCTGATCGGGCGCCACGCGGAAGCCCGGAAAGCGGGCCATCGCGGCGTCGGGCGTCAGCCGCTCGAGCGCAAAGCGATAGCGCGAATGAGCCCGTTCGATGCCTTCGATCACCGCATGATCGCGGTTGCCGACCACCAGCAGCCCCGTGCGCTCGAACAACCGTTCGCCGCTGGCCTTCTCAAGCGCCCGCCAGCCTTCAAACGAGGCATCGACCAAGGGGATGTAATCGGGATGTTCAAAGTAGGAGCGACGGATGATGCGATATTCGCCGTGGCTGCTGCCGCGATCATGGCCGATCGCAAACTGCTCGATGCCGAGGACGCTGAGGCCACGGCGGGCGAGGGCATGCAGCGCGGCGGACCCCATCCCCCCGATGCCCAGCACGATCGCGTCGAAAGTCTTCATCTCGTTCGAAGTGTAGTCGCCGCCGCGCCCCGCGCGGCTTGCGCGGCTCAGCCGCCCGTGGGCGGTGCGGCGCTTGCGGCCTCGGTGATCACGATCGGCACCTCGATCTCGCGAAACTCGGGGTTCGAGGTGACGAGCTTCACCTTCGGCACGCGGTCGGTCGGCAGCGCCCCGGGCGGCGGAACCTGCACGATGATCTGCACCGATTCGAAGCGGTCGGTGAATTCAACGGCCCTCGCCGGCTTGATATCAAACCCTCCCAGGCCTTCAAAATTGGCCTCCACCTTCTCGACTTTCAGCGCGGTGTCTTTGCGATAGATCACGTTGAGCACGACGCCGGATGGCTCGAGAAAGTTTGATCGAAGCTTGATCTCGTCGGGGATCACCTGGACCGCCTTGAGCACATAGCAATCGATCGGCAAGCGGAATTCCGGGAAGGCCTCGAAATCAGTCAGCAGGTAGGCCGACGCCTTCGCAAATCCGAGCGGCATCGGGTTTTTGGAGCGGATCGTGAGCTTATACACCTTGTTCGGCGTCAGTTCGTCGAGCTTCAGATCGAACCAAGGATTCGGCTCCACCTTCAGGCCGAGCGGCTTGTTGCTCTCATAGTTACGGGCAAAGCGCACCTCGCGCGAAAAAGGCTGATCAAACTCGATCCGCCCGAAGTTAAACGGCTTCTCCACCTCAAACGCGAAAAGCTGCTTGATCTCGGCGTTGACGATAATGATGACGAACGGCATCAGCGGGATATCAGTCTCAAGCTGCACCGTTTTCTTCGGATACTTGTCCTTGGTCAGCTTCGAGTCGAAATCGATCACCAGCGTGCCGCTTTCGCCGGGCAGGTAGGTGAGCTTTTCGAGCGTGCCCTTCGTGCAGGCGCAAGGCGAAACGACCTTTTTCACCGTCACCGGCGCGTCGCCGACGTTGGTGATCTTGATCTGCGTGCGGCGCTTTTCGCCTTGCCAGACCTCGCCGATCTTCCACTCTTCGGTCTCGGCCTGCAGCTTGCCCATCGGCTGCCGCTGAGGCATGGGCCCGCCGATCGGGGCGGAGGCCGCCGGAGCCGAGGCAGGCGGGGCGGACGCTTCTTCGGCCGTCGCCGCGGCAACGCAGAGCAAACCGCCCAAGAATGCGAATAAGCCAGAGCGTCGATTCAAGATCATGCGTCTCTCCGCAGGCTCGGTGGTCCGAGCCGGGCCGATGGTCGCGATTGCAACTGAGGGATTTCTTCTCAAATGTTATTCGCGGCGCCGCCCGCTTGCTCGACCCCGGCGCGCGGCGCCGCATCAGACTCGAGCCCCTGATGGAACGACGCCCGCTGCGGCCGTCGCGATCCGCACGGAGCGCGGCATGACCGCCGAATCATCCATACACTATC
>JALHOX010000076.1 GCA_022842805.1 Phycisphaerae bacterium
GCCGCCGCGCCGGATGAGCCGCCGCGCGTGCTGGAGGCCCAGGGGGCGATCGCGGCGATCGGCGCGTTGCAAGAGGCGTTGCAGGCGAAGATCGCGGAAGCGCTGCAACTGGATTCGGCGGACGCCGGCCCGGCAGCTCCCGTAGCCGCCCCGCAGCACCAAGCGGCCTACGTCGGCGCGAAGCAGGCCTACCTGCGCGGGGCGTATGAAGACGCGATCCGCGAGAGCGGCGCGGTCGTGGCGGCTGCGCCGGATTTCGCCGAGGCGGTGGCTCTGCTGGGCGTGTGCTGCGCCCGTGCGGGGCGCTACGCGGAGGCAGAGCGGCATCATCGGCGGCTGGCGGAGATCGCGTCGGAGCGCGGTGATGTGCGCATGATGGTGGAGGCGCAGGCGAACCTGGGCGTGATGCACTATTTCCAAGGGACTTATGACGCAGCGCTGACGCACTACACCGATGCGGCCCGCGATGCCGAGGCGTTCTCATTGCCCAGCGAGGCGGCGCAGATCCACAACAATCTCGGATTCGTGCTGCTGCGGCTGGGAAGGCACGCCGAGGCGGAGGTGGCCTTTCGCAAGGCGATCGACATGCACCAGCGCTTCGGCGCGGCGCTGGCGCTGATCGGGCCGTTTAACGGTCTGGGCAACGTTTTGACCTTCGCCGGCCGCTATGCGGAGGCTTCGGGCTACTTTCGGCGGGCGCTGGCGCTCTCGCAGGAAATCGGCGACCGCACGAACATCGGCACGTCGCACATGAACCTCGGCCACTGCGCGGCGCTGCAGCGGCGCTTCGTCGAGGCCGGCAGCGAGTTTGCGATGGCCTTAAACGCGCTGCAGGAGACCAGCTTCTGGAACGGCCTGGCGCGGCTCTACGAGTTAATGGCCGAAATGAACCAGCGGCTCGGGCATTTTCGCGAGGCCCTGCGCTGCGCCGAGCAACGGGCCCAACTGGCCCGACAACACGGCAACAAGCGGATCGAATCGCTGGCGCTGGAGCAGCAGGCGCTGGCCCTGGCGGCGATGGGCCAGCACCCGCGAGCCGAAGAGGTCCGCGCCGCCGCCAAGCGCCTTGCCTGACCCCCCTTCCCGCCGCATCGTGTATTTCTCTGTCGCGATCTGTCCGACCGTAGTGCAAGGCCCCGCGTCGCACGCGACAATGCCGGCTCGGTGTCGGGCTGCGCCCTGCACCCGAACAGGCGTCCATACCTGAGACGCGTTGCGAAAGGCGAAGTACTCGGAATGAACAAGACGTTGATGGTCGCGCGACACGAGTTTCTCGAAACCGTGATGACGCGCGCGTTTCTGATCGGCGCGGTGATCATGCCGCTGGCGATGGTCGGGCTGATTTTCGGCATGGAAAAGCTCATGAAGGCCGGTCAGTCCGAGAGCCTGCCGTTGCGCAAGATCGCCGTGACCGACGAAACCGGCGGCGATGTGCTGAAAGCGCTGCAGGATCAGGTGGCCGCGCACAACGCCGGTGACGCCAAGCGTCCGATCGAATTGGTGACCAGTGATGAGACGCCGGAGCAGTGGCGTGAGAAAGTGAAACGCGCCGAGTTGCACGCCCACCTGCGTGTGCCCGCCGGCGCTCTCACCAAAGGCGAGCCCGCGGAGTACGCCATTAGCGCGTCGCGGCTGGAGGAGCTCAAGAAGATTCGCACGATGGTGAACGAAGCCCTGGCCGTCGTGCGCTTCGCAAAGCATGACCCGCCCATCGATCGGGCGATGATCGCGGCGTTGCAAATGCCGGTCGATTTGAACCAGATCGACGTGCGAACCGGCGAAAAGAGCGCGGGGCGCGAGCTCCCGCGTTTTCTCATGCCCTTTGTCTTCATGTTTTTGCTTTGGACCGCGACTTTCGGCATCGCGCAGGGGCTGTTGACGAGCGTCATCGACGAAAAAAGCACGCGCGTGATCGAGACGCTGCTCTCGGCCGTCAGCCCGATGCAGCTCATGACTGGAAAAATCCTCGGTCTCGTCGGGGTCGGGTTTCTGCTCGTTTGCGTCTGGCTCACGTGCGGCTACTTCGGCTTGCGGACCTACAACATGAGCGGGCTGCTCACCGGCGACAAGGTCTTCTACTTCGCGCTCTACTTCCTGCCGGCGTTCCTGCTCTACGCGGCGATTCTCGCGGCGATCGGATCGGCGTTTAACACGCTCAAAGAGGCGCAGTCGATGGTCGCGCCGGTGACGCTGCTGACCATCACGCCGATGATGCTCTGGGCCGCACTGACCGAGTACCCGTCGTCTGTGCTGGCGGTCTCGCTGAGCTATATCCCGCCGATCACGCCCTTTGCGATGATGCTGCGGCTCTGCGCCGATCCGAACATCCCGCTGTGGCAGATCATCTCCACGCTCGCCCTGCTGTGGGCCTCGGCGATTTTCATGATCTGGGTCGCGGCCAAGGTGTTCCGCATCGGCATCCTGATGTATGGCAAGCCGCCGTCGCCGCGGGAGATTTTGAAGTGGCTGGCGCAGAGCTGAGGAAAATTGGGTCGCGATTCAGCCCGATTGGGGGCCCTTTTTTCCTCGCGCTTGAAACCCGCCGGGCACGGCTCTATTCTGCCCCGCGCTAGTGGGTGGCGAATGTTTGGCGCGGGATTGTCTCGCGACGCGAGAACCCCTGGGAGCACGGCTGCTCCCTCTGCAAATCTTCATGGAGAGAGGTCGACGATGGTCGGGCTGACGCGCGCGGTCGGGCTCACGGCTCTGGTGAGCGCAATGCTGTTGGTTGGGTGCAATGCGGAAGAACCTCAGATTCTCGGCTTGCAGGCGACGGTCGAGTCGCTCGAGCAGGAGAATGAGCGGTTGAAGGCGGACATCCAATCGGCCATGGCTGAGCGCGACGCTGCGCGCAACCGCATGGGCGAACTGGAAAACCTGTTGAACGACTGCCGTCGGCGGTTGTCGGAGCGGCCGATCGAAGCGCCGACCGTGACGAACATTCCGACGCAGGCGCCGGTACAGCGCGGCGTGGGGGACAACGTGTGGACGGAATCCGGAAACGTCGCCCTGCTGACCCTGCAACAGGACATTCTGTTTGATGCGGGTCGTGCCACGCTGAAGCCTGGCGCTGCCGCCACGATCCAGCAGGTTGCCGGTGCGCTGAGCGGTCAATACGCCGGCCGTCTGGTGCTGGTCATCGGCCACACCGACAGCGACCCGATTCGCAAGACCAAGAACCTGTGGGAAGACAACCTCGATCTAAGCTGCAATCGCGCCATGACCGTCGTCCGCGAGCTTTATCGCGCCGGCGTGCCGGCTCGCAGCCTGATCGCCGCCGGTCAGGGCGAACACAACCCGCGCCGGGACGGCTCGACCAACGACGACAAGCGCATGAATCGTCGCGTCGAAGTCGTGGCCATCAATCGCGGATAACCGCGAACTCGGCAGAGGGGCAAAATAGAAGCCCGCCGCTCGGATCGACCGTGCGGCGGGCTTCCGTCGTTGATGGGGGGACAGGCGCGATCAGGGCAAGAGGATCAGCGCCAGGCGCTGGTCCAGTGTTGTGAACGCACAGGCCTCGTCGGTCGCGACGACATTCGAGCCGAAAATCCCTGCTTCATCGTTATCTTCGGGATCCTCCAGCGTCTTGAATGCGCCGCCGTTCACGCTCACCTGGAGATATTCGGCGATGTTCGCCGCCGTCCCGTCGCCGGCGATGAAGCGATACTTGCCGTTCGAGGTGATCGCGACGGTTTGCCCGTAGCCGAACAACCCCTGGTCGGGGTCGTTGTTCTTGATCGCTTTGTCGGTGGTCGAAATCAGGGTGAACTCCGGCCCGTTCGCCCCAATCTGGCCGAAGACGCTGCGATACTGGGTGTTGGTATTGATGTCGGCATCGGTCTGCTCGACGAAATAGCCAAAGAACCCATCGCGCAGGAAGACGTCTTCCGGCGCGGAGGGATTTTGAGCGAGGTTGTAGACCAGCCCGCCGCTCAGATCGGCGAGGCGCGTCACATCCCGACCGTCGCTGACACCCTCATGATCGTGGTAAAGCACGAATCGATCTTCGAGGAAGATCGAGATCGAATTGGATATCCCGCCTTCGCCGGACAGGTCGAAGACCTGCGGAGCGCCGGTGGGGTCGTCGAAGCTGTAGAGGTAGACCGAGTCGACGACCTGCACGATGAATTCGCGATTTTCCGCGTCGACGGCGCACTGCGGCCGCTCTCCGCTGCGCGATCCGGTCGGAGTGGGCGGCGTCTGTGTAAAGCTGGTGATCGTCGGCGGATTGGTCGTGCAGTCGATCAGCTTGATCGGAAGCCCGTCGCTGACCTTGGTCGCGTCCGCGAGCGTGACGGCGTAGTCGCCATCGGACCAAAACTCGTCCAGCAGCGCGCTGCCGCTGGCGAGCGCGAGCGTGTTGTTCGGGACGGTGACGAGCGTGTCGGTGGCGGTGTCGTAGAAATAGACGCTGCCGTCAAACTCGCGGGCCAGGATCCACGTTCCCGCGACGTTAAAGCCGGATGACATGAGGCTGAGCGAATTCGAGAGATTGATCGCGCTGGCGACGGAACCCTTGCGAACGAAATTGATCCCGCTGCCGGAATCGACGCCGAACGCCACGAATCCGCGGCCGACTTTCAGTTCGCCGTCGACGATATGGTCGGTGACGATCACCTGCAGATTTCCGCCGCCGCTGCCGTTCCCGTTTCCGTTTCCGTCCCCGCCTGCGGGCGGCTGCGGGCACCCGCCGACGCTGAGTGCCGCAAGCGCAAGGCTTCCCGCCGCAAAGGCGGTTCGTTGTCCAAGCATGGTTCCGAGGTCTCCGAGAGGTTCCATACTCGACGCCGACGATGCACGTGCGTTCGCGGGTCGAGTATTCGTCGCTATCGTCAGATAGCGCGAATGGCCGCCGACGGGGGCAAGGATTTCGGGAGTGCGCAGTTTTCGCCGCTGCGCAGGAAGGACGCCTCGCTGCCGACTGCCCGGCCCCCACTTTGCTCGCCACGCCATTCTCGGACTTCGGCTGCTCAACTCGTCGTAGATCATCCACCGACCGCCAAAACCGGCAATACTGAGCGATCAGAGGCGTATACATACGGGTGGACCGCGCCTGGGAGCTTGAGATGATTCGTACGGTGAGTTGGGTCGTACTCGCGAGTGCGTTGCTCGCGATGAGCCGCTGCGGGAGTCCGCAGACGGTCGATCGCGGAGGCGCAAACGCCGGCGAGGCGCTCGAGGCGGGCACGCACCGGCGGCAGATCGACGCCGCCGGCCATCGCTGGACGTACGAACTACATATTCCGGCGAAGAACGCCGGCACACCGCGAGCGCTGGTGCTCGTGCTGCACGGGGCGGGCGGCAGCGGCGGGTTGTACCTCGAGAAAAACGGCTGGCGAGCCAAGGCCGACGCAGCGGGTTTCATCGTGCTGGCGCCCGACGGCCTGCCCGCTCGCCCGCAGCGTGATGCAGATTTCTTTTCCAACCCCCGGCTCTGGAACAGCGGACAACTCGATACGCGCTCGCCGCGAGCGGCGGTCGACGATCTGGCGTTCTTTGACGCTTTGCTCGACGAAGTCGCGCTGCTGATCGACGTCGACCCCGCCCGCGTCTATGTGTGCGGCCATTCCAATGGCGCGGGCATGACCTATCGCCTCGCCGCCGAGCGCTCGAAGCGCTTCGCCGCGGCGGCGATGGTCAACGGCTTCTGCTGGATCGAAGGCGTCGCCGCCGAGCGAGCCATCCCCTCGCTCGCGATTCACGGCGAACTCGACCCGCTGGTGCCGATCGAGGGCGGCGAAAGCGAACTGCCCTGGGGCAAGCGCACCATGCCGCCGGTCCGCACATCGCTGGAGCGCTGGAGCGGCGTACTGGGCTGCAAGGCCGCCGCGCGCGAGGTTTCCGACGAGAATCGCGTGCGCACCGTCGAATACGCGGGCTGTCGCGACAAGGCGATCTTTCGCGTGCTGTACATCGCCGATCACGGTCACTCGTGGCCGGGCGGCAGCAACGACCGGGTCGGCCGACGCTGGCAGGGCGCGGCGAGCGATGCGCTCAACGCGACCGATGCGGTCTGGAGTTTCTTCGAAGCGCCGACCGCCGCCCGCTAGGCGTGGTCCGCTCTGCGGGGCTCGGAGCCGCTGAAAAGAAAAGTGCGGGCAAGAACGCCCGCACTCCCCAACCCCAATCAATTTCTCAGGCAATCGACCCGTCAGCGATTCCAGTGCGCCACGCCCGAGAGCAGGCTGTTGCGATGGAAGCGCTGCACGCAACCGGCCAGCCGCTGCAGCGCCAGCCGACCGTCGACCGTCAGCTCCAGGCCGATGAACTGAATCGCAACGCCGAGCTGGCCATACTGATCGCGGCGCGATCCGCGATAGCGGGCGTCGATCGAGAGCGGCGGCTTGCCGTCGCCCAGTTGCAACTCGACGCCCAGCGTCTTGTTCTCAGCCCACTCCGGCACTTCGCTCTGGTTGACGCGCAAAAACGCGCCGCCGCAGGAGATGTCGGTTAGTTGGCCGGTGAGCGTCGGTTCGGCCGTCTCGGCCTCCTCGCGCATCGAGATGCCGTTTGGCCAGACTTTCGCGAGGAGCACCTGCGACTCAGGAATCGGCGTGCGGTAATAGACGCGCCGCTGCAGCTCGGTGAGCGTGTCGGGCCAACGATAGCGCACGGCCGAGATGCTCGTACGGTTTTCGAGCATGAAGTGGCCGCGGGCGTGCACGGTCGTCGCGAAAAGCACCTTGCGACTGCGATAGCGGAACGAGACGCCGACGAAGCGGCCCGGCCCCAATTCGGGAAGCGGCGTGCCGTCGATCGAGACGTAGTCGAGCACGAAGTACTGGCTGCGCGGGTCGCGCTCCAGGAAGCGCGACTTGAAGTTGATCCACTCGTTGTTCTCGTGGATCGAGAGCGAGGCGATGGCGCGGTCGCGGACCGCCTGATCAAAAATGTCGGTCATCTCGCGCGCGGCGAGCGTACGTCGGGCGGTCATGCGCGATCCTCCAGGTCGATGAATCCGGCGGCGGGGTCGGTCAGGCTGGTGCGAAGCCGCTCGAGCGTCTGCGACGCCTCGGGCGCGATCGCCTCAAATTCAAAGCCGATCAACATGTGCTCGCGATCGACGTCCAGCTTTTTGTTGCAGATGATCGCCGGCAGCTCAAACGAGTCGCTGACCTGCGGCAATTCCAGTTGCAGGCGGATCGTGTCGCCGATCAGCAGCAGTTCGTCGAGATCGCCGCGATGGCCGCGAACCGCGAGGCCGTGCGGATCGATATCGACCAGCGCCGCGTGATAGGGGCTTTCCGCGCCGGCGGGCCAAAGCTGCACCAACACCGCCTCGGCCGGGCTGCGCCGCGCGAAGCGGCGGCGATTGGCGACCTGCATGGCTTGCGGCGTGGCGATGAAGACGTCGTTTGCGCCGGTGTTGGGCAGGTCGATGACGCAGGTCGAGAAGCAGTAGAGCTCGCCCGATAGCTGCATTTGCACGTCGCAGAACGCGCCGATCAGTAGCGATTCGGGCGCGTCGGGCATCTGACGCATGCGGACGCGCAGCACGCCGTTATCGCGCGCCTCAATCGTGCCGCTGAGCGTCTTACCCTGAAAGCCGAAGGGTCGCGCGTCGAATTCGCAGACGGCGCGACTGCGGACGGCCTGTTCGAGCACTCGTTTGAATTGCGCCGGAGTCAGATCCAGCAGGGCTTGCATCGGCATCGCACTCAGCCTCCTAGTACGCGAATTTCCGCAGGAGCACGCGCTGCCGCTCGGCGATGAACTTTTCGAGCCGGCGCTGGGTTTCGCGTGCGACGACGGCGTTGTCATGGGGAAAGAAGCGCCAACCGACGTAGTGCCGTGTCTTCTCTTCGTCGATGGCGCGCACGTGGCGCAGTTCGAGAGTCATCTCGAACACGTCTTTGTCGCCCGGCAGGCCGAAACGGGCCTTGAACATCGAGCCGCGCTCGGGCATCTCGGCCGGCTTCAGGTGGAGCACACCCCCGAGCCCGCCGATCGACAGGTTGTTCATGCGAAATTTGAGCGTCTTCGGCGCGGCGTCGGCTTCGGGCGCGGCGGGATTCGTCGAGCGTCGCGAGCGCGGCACTGCGACAGCGGGCGCTTCGTCGCTCTCGGACGGCTCGGTGGGTCCGCCGAGGCGTTCGAGCACGACCTCAATCGGGTGTTCGGCGCTGACCGGCACGCGGAAGTTTTGTCGCTGCTGGCGGTCGTCGAGCTCGGTCGGAATGTCGAGCAACAGGGCCGCCGCCGTTCCGCCTTGCTTGTTGAGCTTGTGAATGCAGCGGCCGCGGGTCTGCGAGAGGAAGCCGTACCGCTTGCCGAGGTAGCCGAAGTAGGCCTCGATCGGGATTCCGGTGCGGGCGAAGTCGAGGCCGCCGGCCGCCGGCCAATAGAGCATCAGATAATCGTCGGTGATATCGAGGAAGCGGGTGTAGATCGTCTTGGGGTCGTCGTGCGCCGTCAGCAATCGCAGGCGAACGCGCTCCGAATGATCGCAGAGCTCGTGCAGAACCTGATCGAGCTGGCTCTTGCTGAATTTTGAGATCGCGCTCATGAACGCTCCGCTCGTGTCGCGAGAAGTTGTGAGGAGTTTCGTCGCGAGAGTTGCGCGACTTGATCGCGCGGCGGCGCGGCGACGGCGCTTTGCAGGCACACCCGGCGCGGCGTCGCAGCGGGCGGGCGGCTTGCTACCGGACGAAAGGGGCAGACCGACGAAGTGTCCTGAAATGCGAAGCGCAACTCGCGCGGCGCAGCGCGTATTAGCGGCGTGGGCGATCGACCGGAGGGCCGCCCCCATAAATGGTCGGTAACGCCGCAAGCCACGCGGCATGCCCATCCGTGGCGAAATTTGCCGCGCCGCAGCACGGCGATGAGGGGGTGGAGTCTGATAAGCGCTGCCCGAGATTCGCGGCAGCGCGCGGGGCAGGATCGGATCGTTCAGCCTTTATCAGAATCTTGCGATTCCACGCGGCGCCGAGAGTCCGCGTATCACGCCCGCCGCCCGCCGCTCTGTAGGTTCATGAGCCCACGTGTGGCGGTAGCGAAGCGTTCGCCGCACACGCCGACCAAGCCTCGAAACCGGGGCTGCGGGCCGAAATGAAAGACCGGGAGACAAAGCGATCATGGATCAACGAACCCTGGAAATCCCGAAGCTGCGGCGCTGCGCCGGCATTGGCCGCACGAGCCTGATTTCAGTCACTCTGGCGATCGCCTCATCCGCCGCCGCGATCGAGCCGTCGTGGCGCGTGTTGCGACCCGGCAACACGGGCCTCGGCGGCGAGCATTGCGAATCGCTGGTGATCGACGCCAACAATCGACCTTGGATTTCGGGACATTTTGCCGGCCCCTTCAGCCCGGGCGGGTTCGAAGGCGGCATCTCGCGGCTCAACGGCGACACGTGGTGGAACATCTCCAACATCGACTTTCCCGCCATGGGCGCCAGCGTGATTCACGACATGGAGCGCGACGCCGACGGCGTGATCTGGGCCGCTTCCGACGGCGGGCTCCTCCGCATCGATCCAAACGTCGACCCGCCACTCATCGCGCGATTCAACGCCGGCAACTCGCCCCTCGTCACCAACGTCCTCTATGACCTCGACATCGCCCCCGACGGCTCGATCTGGATTGCGATGGTCGGCGGCTTCGTGCCCAACCTCCGCGGCGGACTCGTGCGCTTGCAGCCCGAATCGATGAGTTGGACGGTCTGGCGCACCGGCAGCGGCCTGCCCTGGGCGGGCCAATGGCCGGGCTGGGATTCGATACACAATGTCGCCATCGTGGCTACCACCGGCGAAAATTACGCCGTCTGGTTCACCAACACGGATCTTGCCACCGGAAAGCTGCAGAACGGCACGTTTAGCTGGTTTGGCGTGATCGGCACAGGAAACCCGAATGTCCTCCAGCCCTGGAGATTGGCCGGCCCTCACTCGTCGGATCGCGACGGACACGTCTGGATGAGCACCAACCAGGGACCAGCGCGCCGCAACGCCGACGGCAGCTACACGCTCGTGCCGATTCCCGACGGATCGTTCGGCATTTCGCGCATCGACGCACTACCCGGCGGACGCGCGTTGGCCGGGGGGCAAAGCGCCAACATTTATCGCTATGACGGAACCTGGGGCGACCTCGGCCCGTGGGGCGGCGGACCGATTGTCGGCGCACTGCGCGAAGACGCTGCGGGGACCATCTGGCTGGCGGCGGTCGGTGGAGCAGCCAGGTACTCGGACGGCGCGTGGCAGCGCTATCGCCAGACCAATACCGGCATGATGGACACCTTTAGCGCCACGATCGACTTCGGCTCGGACGGCCGCGTGTTCCTGGGTGGCAACTACGCGCCCGGAATCGGCGGCTTCAACATCTTCGACGGCGCGCGTTGGGTCGGCGTGAACGACTTCAACTACGGCCTCGGGCCGGCGTGGGGCTTGGGCGGCGACATCGTGCGCGTCTTGAAGCTGCGCGAGAACGGGCGCTTGCTCCTCGCCGCGCCGGGGCAGGGACTGCATGAATGGGATGGCTCGAATTACACGCAGTTGATCGCGCAAGGCTACGACATCGTCACCCTGCACGAAGACAGCCTCGGCCGAGTGTGGGCCGGGCGCGACAACGGCTCGGGCATGTTCCGCATCTCGGCAACGGAGACGGTCGAATACTTCGGCGGGAATAGCCCGTACTTCAATGATCCCTCCTATGCGATCTTTGATGAGCCGACCGCGCCGGGCACAGTTTGGATCGCGGCGGCGACGAAGCTCTATCGCACCGATGGCGACACCTGGAGCACCGTCACGCGACCGCAACTCGGCATCACAGGCGGCGAGTTGCTCTTCGGAGCGGCCCGCGCCGACGACGGCACGCTGTGGGTCGGTTCGGAAGTGGGTGCGATCCACCACGACCCGACGACCGGCGCCAACCAGCGCTACACCACCGCGAATAGCGGGCTGCCGACAAACGTCGTCCGCGAGGTCGAGATCGCCCCCGACGGCGGGGTCTGGCTGGCGAGCATGAGTTTCATTTTCCCCTACCCCGGCGGCCTTTCGCACTTTGACGGCGAAACGTGGACGACCTACCGCGCCGAGTCTTCGCCGCTGCAGCACAACCAGATCGAAGAGCTCGCCATACGCCCGATTGCCAGCGGATATGAGCTGTGGGTCGGGGCGAGCGCGGGCGGCGCGATCACCGTGCTGACGATCGACACCGGACTCGTCGGCGACACCAACTGCGACGGCGTGGTCAGCGTTGGCGACATCAGTTCGTTTGTCCTCGCCTTGACCGACCCCGCCGGCTACGCGTTGGCCTTCCCCGCCTGCGAAATCACCCGCGCCGACATCAACGCCGACGGCGTCGTGAGCGTCGGCGACATCGGTCCGTTTGTGGCGATTCTTACGGGGATGTAGTCGCTCTTTGGCCTTTCCTCCCGCATCGGATGAGCCGACCGCTTTTGCGGCCGGCTATTTCCTTGCGGGCGTAGGCTGAATCGGCCATCAATCCGGACTGACGCGCCGTCTATTCAATGAGCTCGTGAATACAGACGCGGGCCTCGTCGCTGCTCAGCAGCGCGCGGCGCGCACACGAAGCCAGCGCGGCTCCGCGGAAGGCCACCCGTTCTGGTTCGCTGCCGGCGCCGGAGGCGCGCAGCCGCGCCAACACGTTCGCGACATCGGCGACCTTGAGCGGCCGTCGCGGGTCAGTGGGCTCCACCAAAGCCGTCTTTCCGACGTGCCGAACGACAGCGGGCGACGCGGATCGCGGCGTGTTCGTCGACAGCGGAATATCCGGCCGGATCACGACCCAAGGCGGCGATTCCGGCGGGGAATGCAGGAGTGACGCTTCGCGCAGCCGGGCCACCTGAATCGGCGCGACCGAGCGTGCCGCCGCCAGCCGCCGCGCTCGCCCCCTCAGGAGTTCTGCAATTCGCGCGTCGCCCGCGATGGGACCGCCGATGGGGCTTTCGGGGAAGCTGACCAGCCGCGTCATGCCGTTCGTCGCCAGTTCGGCCACGGGAAAGACTCCGACCGGCTCATCGAGAGCCAGCGCGACGAGGTAGTGCAGTCGCGCGCCGAGTTCGGCCGCGATCCGCCGACAGCGCTCCCAGGCAAGAAATGCGCCCAAAGGCCCAGCGCCTTGCAGCACCGGCGCCACATCCGGCGCTTCGTCGCCATCGATGGTCCAGATCGTGATGGGCGGAGCGAATTGCGGCGCGGTGGAGGTCGACGCGGGCGAACTGAGTGCAAGACTGGTCATGCGATCGGCGCTCGCGGACTAGAGAAACGAACGGATAGCGGCCGCGCGGCCTTTGCACGCCGCCCGACGCCGCACATTCAGCACGGGCGGATGGCTCCACAGGCGCAGCGATACTCGGCCGCACGCTCACTTGCTCTATCGGTCCCCTCGCACTGGTGGGAATATTGGAGCCGCCGGGAATCGAACCCGGGTCCCGAAGCACTTCGCCGCCGGCCTCTACGTGTGTAGTCGGTCTATTTGGTTGTCGTCCCGCGGCAGACCGATCGACAGGTCATCCGCGGTTCCAGCCCCGCTAAATCTCGCGCACCCGCCACAGGACGGAAACGGGCGCGCCAGCCTGCGAGTCGTTGTTCGGCGAGCTAGCAGGCGTTGCCCGCCGAACAGGGCCTAACTTGCGTTAGGCAGCCAGACGGAGTTGACCGTTGGCATCTAACATTTTGCCAGGGGTTTTACGAGGCCTCCTAGCAACCTCGACACGCCACCGACGCCTCAACTTGCCCGGTCGAAACCATTTCGGCCCCGAAGGCGCGCCTTGCGTCGCGAAACAAAGATCATAGCGTGGCCGCCGCCATCACGCGTCTCTGCGACGTCGACGGTGCCCGGCCTCGCGGCGCACGATTCTCAATCCGCCCCCCGCCCGGGCGCGATTCACTACACTGCACCTCCAATAGACGCAGCCCTGAAGCCGAGAGTCCATGATCGAATCCGCCGAGTGGGTCAGCCTGAATGGTCGCATCCTCCCCGCGAGCGACGCGCGCATCAGCGTGTTCGACGCCGGCTTTATGCAAGGTGTCGGCCTGTTTGAAACGATGCGAGCCTACGGCGGGCGCGTCTTTCGGGCCGCGGCGCATATCGAGCGTCTGACGAACTCCGCGGCGGCGCTCGGCTGGCGCACGACCTTTGACAACGACGCGATCGCGCGCGATCTCGCGCAACTGCTCTGGCACGCCGGCCTGCGCGAAGCGCGGGTTCGGCTCACTGTCACCAGCGGCTCGCTCCGCGCGCCGATCGACGACGAACGCGGCGCCCAGCCGACCATACTCATTAGCGCA
>JALHOX010000077.1:0-2364 GCA_022842805.1 Phycisphaerae bacterium
CGACGAGTTCAAACAGCGCGTGGCGCTCAAAGGCGTCCTGCCCGCCGCGACGCATCGTGGCAAGTTCGCGATCCTGCTCGAGCCGGCCGCGAACCAGGCCATCGTGCGGGCCTGCCTCGACGGCATCTGCGCCGCGCGGGTCCGCATGGTCGACGAAGCTCACGCCTTCGCCGACGGCATCGTGGCCTTAGATTCTGCACCTGGGTCGTCTTGCGGCGCGCGAGGCGCCTTGTCGGTTCAACACTGCGAATCCAACGCTATTCGGGGTGCGGGTTCCGCCGCCGTCCCCTCGACGTCTTTTCCTTGTTTGAAGTTGGGCCAAGGCCGCGCCATGGGACGCCCGGCAACTGCGAGACGCTGATAGAGCGCGCGGAGTTTCGTGCGGAGCAGTTCGTCGAGCTCGTAGCGCGTCACCTCACTTCGGCCGATGAACCAGGGATTCTCGACGTTGTAGCGTTGGACCTGGAATCCGAACACGCTGAAGTGCTCGCGCGTGTTGATCTCAACCTTGAGCCGAAGCGATTGCACTGGCGCGACTTCCGACTCGAACCGGCATGTCAGAGTGACGCTGCCTCCGGAGGCGACGGATCCAGGTGGCTTTCGACGCTTGCTCTGACGCGCCGTTTCGGGCATCATGTGTAGTGCGGCGGCCCAGTCGGGTTGTCGCGATGATTCGAGGAGTTCAATTCAGCGCTTAGGAAACAGCGTTCGCGATCAGCCAGCGAACTTCAGCGGCGCCCCGGCGAACCCCTTACGGTTCGGGCGTTCGTTTGGTCAATTTCACCCGATGCATGATCCGCAGCTTTATTCGCGCGACGTCGTTTCCTGCAAGCCCCGGCGGCGAGGGCGAGCGGCTCGACGAACCGCGGCCGGATTCGGCTTCGTCCTTGGCGTCGTGTTCGGTGCGATCGGCTGCGCGGAGACGCGGGCGACGCACGACTATCAGCATGCTCGCGACCGGATCGCGGAGCGAACCCTGGTCGGCGACAGCTTCGATCCGTCGGCGACTGAGGGAATCGGCCGGCGAATCGACGAGTGGCTTTCCGGCGGAACCACCGTGGACGAAGCGGTGCAAATCGCGCTGTTGAACAACCCGCGATTTCAGGCGGCGATGACCGAAATCGGCGCTGCGCGGGCCGACGTCGCGCAATCGATCTTGCTGAGCAACCCGATCTTGTCGCTGGGGCTTCAGTTTCCCGAGGGCGGGGGATTGACCGATCTCAATGTCGGGTTCGCGGCGCAGATCGCCGATTTATGGCAGATTCCGGTTCGCAAGCAGCTGGCCGAAGCGGAGCTCGAGCGTGCGATCTACGCGGCGGGGCAGAGCGCCGTCGAGCTGATCGCCGATGTGCGTACCAAGTACTATCGAGTGCTTGCCCTGGAGCGCGGCGTGCGCTTTACCGAGGAGAACGTCGCACTTGTCCAAAGAGCGGTGATGCTTTCCGAAGCTCAGTTTCGCGCCGGCGAGGTCAGCGCGTTTGACGTGAACCTGGCGCGCACCGGCGCTCTGGATGTGCAGGAGCAGCTGATCGGGGTGCGCGGGCAACTCGAGCAAGCACGTGCCGACCTCGGGCAGGCGCTGGGGTTGAGTCTGCGCCTGAAGGATATCCGCCTCAGCGATGCGCTTCCGGCGAACCTCAGTGAGTCGACGAATCTGGAAGAGCTCATCGAACTCTCATTGCAGGAGCGTTTCGACCTGCGCGTGGCGTGGTTTGCGGTGCAACGGGCGGAAGCCGCGTTGCGGCTTGAATGTCGGCAGGTTTTTTCCGACGTTCAGGTCGGGGCGCTGTTGGAGCGCGGCGAACGCCGAGCCTTGCCCGGTCGAAAGCTGCTTGCGGATACTGCGCGAGCGTCGATTGCCGCGGGCAGGCTGACTGCGCCCGACATTCAGTCCCGAGGCCAGCGCTCGATCGAGAAGTCACAATTCATCGAGGCCAAGCTCGGGCCGACGCTTGCGCTGGTACTCCCGATCTTCGACATGAACCAGGCCCAGATTGAGAAGGCGCGGGTGCGCGTATTGCAGGCGCGGCAGGACTATGAGGCGCGTGCGCAGGCGGTCGTGGCCGATGTGCAGCGTGCGTTCGCCGCGATGACCGCCGCCGCGGAGACGCTTCGCTTTCAGCAGTCGCAGTCATTGCTTCAAGCTCAGGCGACGGTGGATGGGGCCGAGCGCCGCTATCAGGCGGGCGAGGAAGGCGTGCTGGTGCTGGTTCAGGCACAGAATGCGCTGGTTCAACGGCGGCAGGCGCATGTGAACACGCTGCGCGATTTCGCGGTTTCGCTGGCTCAACTGGAGGGGGCGATCGGCGGGGGGGGGGGGGGGGGGCCCCCCCCCCCCCGGGCGCCCCCCCCCCCCCCGCGCCG
>JALHOX010000077.1:2374-13190 GCA_022842805.1 Phycisphaerae bacterium
GAACAGGGGGGGGTTTTTGGGGTTTTCGGTGCCACACGGGGGGGGGGCGTGGGGGGGGGGGGCGGGGCGCCCCCCCCCGGCCGTCGTAGCCACCACGCAACCGGCGCGGATGGACTGACATGAGACGGCGACGAATCTGGTGGCTGATGTCGATGTGTGCGGCGGCGAGTTGCGCCGGTTGCACGATGTCTGTGTGCGAAACGTGTACTAACGAACTGTCGCAGTTTGCCGCGGACTTTTTGCGGCAGGCGATCGCGGCGTTTCTGACATAGTCCTTGCAGGCGAGACTACTGCGATGAAGCGTTCCGTGTTGATCCGCTGTTTCCTGCTTGGGCTGGGCGCGGTCGCGGTCCGAGCGTTTGGGGGCGAGCCGGCGTCGGCCCCCGCGGCCGTCGCCCACCGCGTGAAAGAATCTGAGCTCACGACGATCACGCTGACGCCGGAGGCGGAGACACATCTGGGGATTGAGTTGGTCTCGGCCGAGCGGAAGCGCATGTCGCGCGTGCGTCGCGTTCCGGGTGAGGTCATGGTTCCGCCGGGGCGCTCGATCGTGGTTTCCGCGCCGGTTGCCGGAGTGGTCAGCGTGTCTGCGGCTTCGCAACCGACGCTGACCGGCGGCGAGCGCGTGGCGCGGGGGCAGGGTTTGCTGCGGCTGCAACCGGGCGAGGGGCGCGACGGCAACACGTTTGTTCCGGCGGATCGCATTAGTCTGGCGCGCGCCCGCGCCGATCTCGTTGCGGCCCAAGTTGAGGCCGAAGGGCAGTTGGGGCAAGCCCGGGTGCGGGTGGAGGCGGCCGAAATTCGGCGGAAGCGGGCGGACGAACTTCGGCAGCAGGGTGCGGGCGCGCAGCGAGCGTTTGACGACGCGCAGGCCGAGTTTGAGCTCGCATCGACGCAGCGCGCCGCCGCTCAGGGCCGGCTCGACGCACTGCGGCAAATCCTGGCGACGCTGGAATCGGACGGACAGTCGGCGATCGTGATCGAGTCCCCGCTTGATGGCTATTTGCGAGCGCTGCACGCCGTGCCGGGCGAGGTCGTCGCCGCCGGTGCGCCGCTGTTTGAAGTGGCGGCGCTGGATCCGATCTGGGTTCGCGTCCCGGTGTACGTTGGCGATCTGTCGGCGTTCGCCGCGACCGATTCCGCGCGCGTTTGCGGCGTGGGCGGGGAGGACGAATCGGCCGCCCGACTCGCGACGCGGCTGAGCATTCCCGGTAGCGCCGACGCCCGCGCAGCGACGGTTGATCTGCACTTTGAGGTTGCCAACGCGGATGCCGAGTTGCGACCGGGTCAACGTGTGTTGATCGAGATGTTGAGCAGCCAGACGACGGACAGCGTGGTGGTGCCCCACTCGGCGATTCTGGTGGATATTCACGGGGGCTCGTGGGTCTATGAGCTGGTCGGTCCGCATAAGTTCACCCGTCGCCGCGTTGATGTTCGCGACGTGATCGGCCGCGAAGCCGTGCTGGCGCGCGGTTTGCCGGCGGGGGCGCGCGTCGTCACATCCGGCGCTGCAGAGCTGTTTGGGACGGAGTTTGGAGTCGGCAAGTGAAGGCGGGCATCGCGAAAACCAGCTTGAGCGGCAATCCTTCGTCGGCGGCGCCATGTTGAAGTGGATCGTCGAGACGTCGCTCCAATTCCGCGTGCTGGTGATCGCCGCTGCCGCCGCGTTCCTCGTGATCGGCACAAACGTCGCGCGTCAGGCGCCGCTGGATGTATTCCCCGAGTTCGCGCCGCCGCTGGTGGAGATTCAGACTGAGGCGCCCGGCCTATCGACGGATGAGGTCGAGAGCCTGGTGACCGTTCCGCTGGAGAACGCGCTGAACGGGACGCCCTGGCTGAAGACCATTCGCTCCAAATCCGTGCTGGGGCTTTCGTCGGTTGTGCTGATCTTTCAGGAAGGCGCCGATCTGATGCGGGCGCGGCAGCTTGTTCAGGAGCGCCTCGCCGTCGAGGCGGCGCGTCTGCCGGCGGTTGCGAATCGGCCGGTGATGCTGCCGCCGCTGTCGTCGCTGAGCCGCGTTCTCAAGATCGGGCTATGGTCCAACACGCACTCGCAGATGGAGATGACGCTGCTGGCGCGCTGGACCATTCGGCCGCGGCTGATGGCGGTGCCGGGCGTCGCCAACGTCGCGATCTGGGGGCAGCGAGACCGGCAACTGCAGGTGCTGATCGACCCCGATCGATTGCGGGCGCACGAGGTGACGCTGGATGAGGTGGTGCGCGCCGCCGGCGACGCGGTGGTGGTCGGGGCCGGCGGTTATGTCGAGACCCCCAATCAGCGATTCGCGGTGCGGCATCTCTCGCCGATCGAGACGCCGGAAGATCTCGCGCGCAGCATCGTCACATTTCGCGGCGGGGTACCGCTTCGGCTGGGCGACGTGGCGCGCGTGGTCGACGGCTTTCCGACGCCCATCGGCGACGCGATCATCAACGACGTTCCGGGATTGCTACTGATCGTCGAGAAGCAGCCCTGGGGCAATACGCTGGAGGTGACTCGCCAAGTGGAGGCGGCGCTCGACGCTCTGCGTCCGGGGCTGGGCGGATTGGAGATCGACTCCACGATTTTCCGTCCGGCGACGTTCGTCGAGCGTTCGCTGGAAAATCTGTCGCGGGCGTTGATCTGGGGCTGCGTGCTGGTCGCGATCGTGCTCTTTCTGTTTCTGTTCGACCTGCGCACCGCGATCATCAGCATCGTCGCCATTCCGCTCTCGCTGCTGGCGGCGGCGCTGGTGCTGTCGTGGCGCGGCGGCACGTTAAACGTGATGACCATCGCCGGACTGGTCATCGCACTGGGAGAAGTGGTCGACGATGCGATTATCGATGTTGAAAACATCGCGAGGCGGCTGCGACTCAACCGCGCGGTGGGCTCGCCGAAGAGCGCGTTTCGCGTGGTGCTCGACGCCTCGCTCGAAGTGCGCAGCGCGATCGTCTACGCCAGCCTGATCGTGATTCTCGTGTTCATTCCGGTCTTTTTCCTGGATGGACTGGCCGGCTCATTTTTCCGACCGCTGGCGTTGTCGTATGTGCTGGCGATTGCGGCTTCGTTGCTTGTTGCACTGACGGTCACACCCGCGATGTCTCTGGTGATGCTCCGCGGCGCCGACGCGACGCATCGCGACCCGCCGCTGCTCGGCTTGCTCAAGGCCGGGTATCGGCGCGCGCTGCCGCCGCTGATGATGCGGCCGGGGCTGCTCATGGTGGGGTTGTTTGCGGCGCTCGGTGCGTCGGGCCTTGCGGCCAGCCGCTTGAAGCAGGAGTTTTTGCCCAACTTTCAGGAGACCGACTTTCTGATGCACTGGGTCGAGAAGGCGGGCACATCGCTCGAGGCGATGCGGCGTGTCACGGTGCAGGCGAGCCGCGAACTGCGGGCGATCCCGGGCGTCCGAAATTTCGGCTCGCATCTGGGCCGCGCGGAGGTCGCGGACGAGGTTTATGGCGTCGAGTTTACCGAGCTATGGATCAGCATCGAGCCGGATGTTCCCTACGAGGCGACGATCGCCCGGATTCAGGAGGTCGTCGACGGCTACCCCGGGCTGCGGCGCGACCTCCTGACCTATCTTCGCGAGCGCATCAAGGAAGTGTTGACCGGGGCCAGCGCAACGATCGTGGTGCGGCTCTATGGCGACGACCTCGCCACGCTGCGCGGCAAGGCGGCCGAGATTTACCAGCAGATTTCCGACGTGCCCGGAATCACCGATTTGAAGGTCGAACAGCAGACGCTGATTCCGCAGATTCAGGTGCGTCTGCGCGGTGAAGCGGCGGCGCAATTCGGCCTGAGCGCGGCGGACGTGCGGCGTGCCGCGGTGACGATGGTGCGCAGCGCCAAGGTGGGCGAACTGTATGAGGCGCAAAAGGTCTTCGATGTGGTCGTCTGGGGCGAGGAGGATGTTCGCCGCGACCTGCACGCGCTGCAGCGGCTTCTGATCGACACGCCCGGCGGCGGACATGTGCCGCTGTGCGACGTGGCCGATGTCTACATTGCGCCCTCACCCAACGAGATCAAGCGTGAGTCCACGTCGCGCCGGATCGATGTGACCTGCAACGTCAAAGCCGGTGCGGATCTGGGCGCGATCGCGCCCGAGATCGAGCGGCGCGTGCGGGCGATTCGGTTTGATCGCGGCTACTTCCCGGAGTTTTTGGGCGAATACGCCGCCCGCGTCGCGTCGCGTAATCGGCTGTTCGCGCTCACGGCGGCGTGTCTGTTCGGAATCCTCCTGCTGCTGCAAGCCGACTTTCGCTCGTGGCGGCTCGCGCTGCTGGTGTTCCTGACTTTCCCCTTTGCGTTGATCGGCGGCGTCGCCGGCGCGTTCATCGGTGGCGGCGTCTTGTCGCTGGGCTCGCTGGTCGGTTTCGTGACGGTGCTCGGCATTGCCGCGCGAAACGGCATCATGCTTGTCAGTCACTTTCGCCACCTCGAAACGGAGGAAGGAGAGCCGTTCGGCCCGGCGTTGGTGCTGCGCGGCGCTGAGGAACGGCTCTCGCCGATCCTGATGACCGCACTTTGCGCCGGCCTCGGATTGCTGCCGCTTGCGCTGGCCGGAAACAAGCCCGGCCACGAGATCGAATATCCGCTGGCGCTGGTGATTCTCGGCGGCTTGTTCTCGTCGACGCTGTTGAATCTGCTCGTTGCGCCTGCGTTGTATCTTCGATTCGGGCGTGTGAGTGCGAGAAGGGATTGACGGAATAGTCGCGACAAAAAGCCACCCGCGATTCCGGCGATGATTAGGAGCGTCAGGGGCTCTGGCGACGGTGTTACACGCGATCACGCTGGTGGCACATGCTTGCAGCCGCACTCGAGCATTCCGGACTTCCGCGAACGAGGCCGCAAGCGCGTGGCGAGACTTGTTTGACTTCGCTTCGCGCGTTCGCGTCAAGCTAGAGGGAACTACACCCGCTGCGAGCCCACGTCTCGGGCTTACGCAGTTCGTAGTGCGCGTGGTCGCAATCGCCTACTGTTTCGTGCCCATAGACTCTGGCCGCGGGGCATCTTGCCGCGCGAGGCGCCTCGTCGGTTCAACAGTGCGAATCCGATGCTATTCGCGGCGCGGGTTTCGCCGCCGTCCCTTCGACGTCTTTTCCTCGCTTGAAGTTGGCTAGAGGGCCCCGCACCTTCCTCGAAAAAAAGTCTCGCGCGAAAGGAGAGACTTTTTCGATTCCGTTTCGCTCGGGCGAAGCGAACCATTAAGGTTCGGTGGGTGGGAGGGAACCGGACATCGAAATCGGTAGGGGAGGGAGATGGGGCGCGCGACAGGCGGCCGAGATCGTCACATCGCGGCTGAGCGTCAGTTGCGGGGCCGTGAGAGCGGGTCCAAAATGTCGGAAACAGTTCATTGCTGCATGTCATGCGAGCACCGTTCGAGGATTAGAGACCATGTTCCGCTGGTTCTACGTCCTGCTGCACCTCCTTCATGAGGGCGTGTCGGCCCGACGCGACGCCCGAATCCGGTTCCTAAAAGCCCAGGTCGAAATCCTCCGCCGCAAGCTTGGTGGCAATCGCGTCATCCCGAGTCCCGACGACCGATTGCGACTGCTCGCGATCGGCGCCGAAATCAACCACGCCGTCGCAGACGTCATCGGAATCGTGACGCCGCAGACGTATTCTCGGTGGGTCGTCGAGCAACGGGAAGGGCGTAAACCAAAATCGGTGGGGCGGCCGAAGGTTGCCCGAAACCTCTGCGAACTCGTCAAACGGCTGGCGAAGGAGAACGCCGGCTGGGGCTATCGTCGGATCATCGGCGAACTGCGGAAGTTGCGGCTGCGGATCGGTCGTTCGACGGTCCGGCGGATCCTGAAAGGGGCGGGCTTGACGCCGTCGCCATATCGCCGTGGCAAGGCCGAAGAAACCGTCTGGCGGAAATTCATCCGGTTGCACCTGAATACGCTCGTCGCCTGCGACTTCTTCACGAAAAGCGTGATGACGCCGCTGGGCACCCAGTTGGCCTACTACCTCGTCTTCATTCACGTTGGAACGCGGAAGGTCTTCTTGAGCTCACCGACGTACGAGCCGAACGATCGCTGGGTTCAGCAACAGGGGCGAAACCTGCTCATGTGGCTCGAGGAAAACAGGTTGGAGGCGCGGTTCCTCGTGCGCGACCGCGATACGAAATTCTCGTTCGCGTTCGATCGACTGCTCTTTGGTGCCGGCATTCGGCGCGTGCGCATCCCGCTACTCGCCCCGGACGCGAATGCCTTCGCTGAGTCGTGGATTGGATCGTTCAAGCGCGAATGCCTCAACCATTTCGTGTGCTTCAGCCTGGGCCACCTGGACCACGTCGCGCGGGCGTTCGTTCGGTTTCACAACGAATTCCGGCCGCATCAGGGACTTGGCAATCGCACGATCCCGGTTGCAGCCGCAGGGCCGCCATCCGATGATTCAGCTGCGGCAGCACCAGAGGCCCATCGCATCCGCTGCGAGAAATATCTGGGTGGACTGCTGCGGCACTATTCGCGGGCAGCGGCCTGAATCGACTGGTAGAGACCTCAGTTCGCCCGACATGCGGCACTGGCTATGCATGATGATGCTGCGCACAGCGATCACGAGCGAGACCGCCAGGCCCGCCAGTTCGCGAAACCCGGGCACTGAAATCCGCAAAAAAAGACCCGTCAGAACTCCGAACTGGGGGCTCCCGACATTAAGAACCCGCGCTGAAGCGACCCGCGAGCCCGATCCGCGCCCACGGCACGGCAGAGACCTGCGGCTCGGTCGCCGATCGCTAAGTTCTTGCGATAACTCGCGATACAAACGAAAACGCCGCCCGATCTCTCGGACGGCGTATCGCGTTTACACGTCGGTCGCCGCGTTTCGCAACGACCTTTGAACTAGAGGGGACCAAACGGGATCCAAATTCACGTCTCGGGCTCACGCAACCCGTAGTGCGCGAGGTGGCGATCGCCTAAGCGTCGTGCCAGTAGAGTCGGCACGCGGGTCATCTTGCGGGGCGCGAGACGCCTCGTCGATTCATCACTGCGAATCCGACGCTTCGCAGCTTCGATACCGCCGCTCGCCGCCCGATGGCTTTTATTGTGAAGCGCCGGGCCGAGCGGAAAGCCGGTCCGGTTGTTCGGACAGTAAAATCGTGAACACGGCGGGTGCGACGCGTCGCGGGGCGGGTAAGATCGAGATGGTGATGCGTATATCCATAATGATCGGTATGAAACGTTGGAGGATTGGAGGTTGATCTCGCGAACACTTGAGTACGCGTTGCGAGCGGTGGTGTGGCTTGCGGCTCGGCCGCTGTCGCCAGTGACCACGAAGCAATTGGCCGAGGGTACGCAGGTTCCGACGAGTTATTTGTCGAAAGTGATGCAGACCCTGGTCGACGCGGAGATCGTCGGGTCGCAGCGCGGGCTGGGCGGCGGGTTCATGCTTGCCCGGGAGGCGAGCAAGATTAACGTGCTCGATATCGTGAACGCGGTTGATCCGATTCGGCGGTTCCGAACTTGTCCGCTCAAATTGCCGGCTCATGGATTGAGGTTGTGCCCGCTTCATCAACGGCTGGACGACGCGCTGGCGATGATCGAGAAGGCTTTTGGATCGACGCCGATTTCGGACCTGGTCGCGGACCAGCGGAATGAGCGGGCGCTTTGTCCGTCGGCGGCGCCGCCGAGCAAGCGCCGCGGCGGAGAAGAGTTGCCGGTTTTGGCAGGAAAGGCGCCGCGCCGAGCGAGGGATGAGCGGGGACGAAAGCGGGGCTGAGCCGGCGATTGCCGAACTCGCGGCGCGAGCCGGCGCAGGTTTGCGCCGACCCCGTCGCACCGGGCTTAGAACAGATACATGAACGGAAACATCAGCAGCCAGGTCATGGCAAAGCAGGCGCAACCGGCGGCGGCGAGCGCCAGCGCGTCCCGGCGGCCGGGAGCGAGGCGAGCACGCCACATCTGAATCAGCAGCGCGACGAGCACCAGCACCAGCACTGCGGCGTGGATCAGGGCGAACTGGGTCACGATGTAATAGGCGTTGACGAACGTCACGGCGTCACGCGGGGGTTGCCAACGCGGTCGGGTCGACTCAGCGACGAAATCGCGCGCGAGGCCGACTGGGCCGCTTTGCAACGGCGGGACGACCCAGCGCTCGGCGATGATCGGGGCAGCGCTATCGGGGATCGTCGGCGCACCGGAGGCATTGGCTGTCGCGGTCGTGTTGCCACTGGGGGTTGCGGCTGAAGCGCCGGCGGCGGTGCTTGCGGGCGTGGCGATCTTTGGGGCATCGTGCAGCTTGCGCATGTAGGCGACGATGTCTTTCAAGTCGTCGTCCGTGAGCATGGGATTTCCGCCACGTGGCGGCATTTGCACTTTCGTGGTGTTCAGCGGCTCCCAGGGCTGGCGGCCGACCTTTAGGAACTGGAGCGCCTTGGCGTCGTCGAGCGAGGCGACGAACTCGTTGGCGATGAGCGGCTTGCCTTGGCCCGGCATGCCCTCACCGCGAGCTCCGTGGCACGTCATGCAGGTGCCGAGGAAGAGTTTCTGGCCGTTGAGGGCGTCGACCACGCGGCGAGCGGGTGCTGCCGCGGCGATCTGCGCAACGTCGGTTTGCTGGCGGCTTTTCTTCGGGAGGCGTACGCCGAAGCGGCTGGCGACGTAACGGTCATAGGGATCAAACGCGGCGGCGGGACGAACGCCGTAGGCCCACTTGGATTCGAGGTCGATCGCAATCGTGGCGATGAAGCCGAGCAGTGCGGCGATCGACACGGCGAGTGCGGCAAGCACCGCTCGGCGACCGTCGGAGCGGGCGAACTGCAGTGCTGCGCCGGCGGCCGCGACGGCCACCAGCAGGGAACCAACGCCCGCGACGGCCAACGGTAGGTTCATCAGTCTGCTTCCCCAAGCCCAGGCTTCGGCATGGCCGATGCGGGCACTGACGCCGACACCGGCGACGAGCAGCAGGGCGAAGGCATATACGGCTATCATGAGAAAGATATCCATAAATGTCATGCCCATTGCACGGAACAACAATGCAAGCTGATATAGAATCGGGCGTTCTGCGGCAGTCGCGGCGGAGCGCTGGGGTTTGACGGGATCGCTTTGACCATCAGCGTGAGTCGGGGGCATGAGGTCGGGGGGCGCCAACAAAGCGCTCACGGGGAGCTCCTTTCACTGGTGACGGAACTGGTCGTCGGGTCGGGCAGCGACGTGGCGGTCAGTTCCAGAAACTTGAACGTGCGGCCCGGATACTTATTCAGAATTTCCTGCGCGGCCGTCTCGGTCGCGCTCGCGCAGAGAGAGGACGCCATCGGTGTTTGCAGCTTGTCGCTCAACACGAAGACGGCGTCGACGGCGTTAAGCCAGTCGCGCGTGGCGTGGTCATGGACGTAGCACGCGACGTGGGTCAGATGCGGGGATTGGCGGAGGAAACGCAGCAGGCAGCCGATGTCGTCGAACGCGAGCTTCTTCATGCCCTCGGGTGATTCGAAGACGGCGGCCGCGGCATAAGGCTCTTCGCTGACGATCATCTTGCAGAGGTCACATTCGGTCTGGCCCAAGAGAATCTGCGGCGGGCTGAAGTCGGCTTCGCGGCGGCAGCCGGCGAGCGCGAGTGTCAACGCGATCAGAGATATCGCGAGCGTCCTTACTGAGGGTTTCATTTGGCACCTCGGGCGCGGAAAATCAGCCACGACAGGCTGAGCGGAGCGAGGATCCACGCCAACAGAACGCCGAGCAGCAGCCAGGGCAGCGCGGCGCCGAAGGTCTGCGAGGCGTAGAGGCCGGCGGGGCCGAGCAGGTCGAGCGAGCGGTGCATGCCGCTGATCGCGAAAATCTTGAAGACCTGCAGCGGGTTGGCGAGCGCGGCGGTCAGCAGCTCCGCGGCGTTCATGCGGAGCGCGAGCGCGCTGCCGATCAGGCCCAGATCGCCGAGGAAAACCAGGATCAGCCAAACAAAGATGGCGGTGCCGAGCGCGACGGGCGTCTTGCGGACGAGCGACGAGATCAGCATGCCGATGCTGAGCATCGACCAGCCCAGCAGCGTGCTGAGCACAAAGATCGCAAGGAACTGCGTCGAATTGGCCGATGCGCCGCGCGAGGCAAGGACGAGCGCCGTCGTGCCGAAGCCGGCCGCCAACGCCCCGGCGATCGCCGCGCCCAGCCCGAAGAATTTGCCGAGCAGCACTTCGATTTTTCCGATGGGCTGGGCCAGCAACGTCTCCAGCGTGCCGCGCTCGCGCTCGCCGGCGAGTGCCGCGGCGCCGAGCGTCAGTCCCATCAACGGAACGATCAGCAGCACGAGATTCACGAGACTGGCGGCGGTTCGCCCGAATCCCGCGACGCCGAAGCGCCCGGTGCCGGCGAGCGCCACCGACGCAAGACCGAGCGAGAGCGCCGCGAAGCAGATGGCATAGAGCAGGAACCAGCGATTGCGGAGTGCGTCGCGGATCTCCTTCCGCGCGAGCACGCCGACCACGAAAAGGCTAATGCCGTTGCCGCCGGCGGCGGGCGGCAGGTCGATCGGCCGGGTCGTTCTCATGAGTGATCTCCCGATTCGAGCTCGAAGGCCTGCACGTCGAAGCCGGCCCGCGCGAGGTGCGCGATGGGTGTCGCGTTGCGGCCGGCGGGCACGCGCACGATCAGGCCGACGCCGTTGCGATGAGCGTCGAACCCGGCGCGGCTGAGCTCGGCCAGCGCCGGGGCGCTGCATTCCTCGGCGATGGCGAGCTTGAGCCGGGCGTCGCTGATGTGTTCGCCGGGCGGGCCGTCGCGGGCGACGCGGCCGCGCTCCAGCACGACCACGCGGTCGGCGAGCAGCGCGATTTCGTCGGCCCGGTGGGTCGTGAAGATGATGGTTTTGCCGTCGCGCTTCAGGCCTTGCAGCAACTCGAAGAAT